>JAISHQ010000103.1 GCA_031262465.1 Rikenellaceae bacterium | reverse complement strand
CCCAAAGAGCTTGCCCCGTGGTAGAGGCTGGCCTCGTCGATAAAATAGGAGGGGATCATCGAAAAATCGACCATGCCCAACATGGGCGAATTGATCGTCATGCCGTTCCACGTGACCCGGGTGTGGGAGGGAGCGGTGCCCCGGAACGAGGCGGTCGAGAGCGTCCCCCGACCATACGATTTGATGAAAAGGGTCGAATTTTGCGAGAGCAGATCAGCCAAGCTATTGGTCACATTCTCGCGCAGGACGACGGAATCCAACGCGGTTTTCTGTACCCCGATCCCCGAAAGAGGCCGAGCCGCCTCGACCACCACCTGCTCGATGTCGATCGTGCGCAGGGGTTCATCGCTCTGCGCCAAAGCACTTCCCGCACTTAGCAACAACCCAGCAACGATCCAACCTTTCACTCTGAAATCATCAAGTTGCATCCCCGAATTTCACTCTTATCCAAACGCCCCAATACCCGGAACGAGCCGTCGGGATAACGGACTCCCATGTCCTGAGTCTCGATGAACGAGCAGGAGTAGAGGTTGGCCAAGTCGATGACGTTGATCCCTCCGCTCCGCCCGGCGGGCAGGGTGCAAGTCGGGTCGTACACATCGCGCGTGCGCACGGCCATCCACGGCGGAGTGCGGAAAAGCCCCTCACCGGCGGAATAGGCCTGCGACAGCAATTCGGCCATCCCGTACTCCGAAGCGATTTTTTCTACGCCGAAACTGCGGCATAAAATCGTGTGCAACTCCTCGCGGGTGATCTCCTTGCGCCGTCCTTTCATGCCGCCGGTCTCCATGACGGTCAGCCCCGGCAGAGAAAATCGGTAGTTTTCGGCCAGCTCCCACAGGGCGAAACTCACCCCCAACAGCAGGATTTTGCGCCCTTGCCCGGCGGCGGCCTCCATTTGTCGAACCAACTCGCTGTATCCGTGCAGAAAAAAACCTCCGCCCTCGCCCATGGCCATGAGCCGATCGGCCATGTAGACCAACGACGACCCGCTCCGTTCCAAGTAATTGGGCAACAGGGCAAAGATCGAATAATCCGCCGGATCGCCGTAAAACAGGGAGAACGTTTGGCTGAACGACTGCTCGTAAATCGACAGATCGGCCACCGGGTGGCGGCTGGGCACCTGTCCGGTGGTCGCACTGCTGGTAAAGACGATCTGAGGCTCTTTGGCCCCGGCATAAACGTCGCGGCTCTTGAAAAACTCGATCGGCAGGAAGGGGATTTGGTCGATGTCGCTCACTTGAGCGGGGTCGATGCCCCAACGGGCAACATATTCCCGGTAGGGCGGGCAATGTTCCGCCTGAAAGCGAAAAACTTCCAGCGCAACCGAGCGAAATTCCTCAGTGTTTTGGATAGAGAATATGGATTGTGGGTCGATCATTTTGTTATTGATTCAGGGAACAAGCCAATGCCCCGCCGGACTCCCCGTGGGTCATCAAAAAGCGTTCACAATCGAGAGCCGCCATACACCCCGACCCAGCCGCCACAATGGCCTGCCGGTAGCACGGGTCCTGTATGTCGCCCGCCGCAAAGACCCCCCGGACGCTGGTTTCGGTCGTGTCTGGCCAGGTTTTGATGTAGCCCTCGTCGGTCAGCTCCAATTGGTCGGCAAAGGGGCCTGTGTTGGGATGGTGCCCGATGGCCAGAAAAAAGCCGTCGATGGCAATCGTCCGCTCCGATCCGTCGGCCTTTTCGAGCAAAGCCCCGGTCACTCCGTTCTCGTCGCCCAACACCTCTTTGGTGTTGTACTCGAAAAGCACCTCGATATTAGCCACTTCGCGCACCCGTTGTTGCAAAATCTGGGAGGCGCGCAGGTAGTTTTTCCGCACAATCAGGTAGACCTTTTCGGCCAGTGCCGAGAGGTAGATCGCGTCTTCGCAGGCGGTATCGCCGCCCCCGACCACGGCCACTTTTTTCCGGCGGTAGAAAAACCCGTCGCAGGTAGCGCATCCCGAGACCCCCATCCCCATAAAGCGGCTTTCGGAGGGCAACCCCAAGTAACGCGCCGAGGCTCCGGTGGCCACGATGATCGTCTCGGCCAAAAGCTCCTGCTTGCCGTCGATCGTCACCCGGAAGGGTCGGCCATTTTTCAGGTCGGCGGCTGTCACCACACCCCGACGCACCTCAGCACCAAAGCGTTCGGCCTGTTTGCGGAGGTCCTCCATCAGCTGAAAGCTGGAGACCCCGTCGGGGTAACCCGGAAAATTTTCGACCTCGGTGGTGGTCATCAACTGCCCGCCGGGGGTGATCCCCTCGTACAAGACCGGCGACAGGTTGGCGCGCCCGGCATAGAGGGCGGCGGTGTAACCGGCTGGGCCACTGCCCACAATCAGGCATCTTACTTTTTCCGTTTCCATGGCGATATTATGGTTTAATGTTTAGCAAAAACAAGGAGTAAAGGTACTTCTTTTATGGGGACTTCCAAAAATTCAAAAGACAAGGCTTGCGACCGAAGCAAAAGCGCAGTGTACTAAAGTACTCGAGCATTTAGCTTCGCTTTTCTCCTTCGCGCCTCGGCCATTTGTGAGCAAGCTCACATGGCTCTCGGCTTGTCGTCGATTTACCTCGGGAGCGTAACGCAGTATTTTGGATTTTTCGAAGTCCCCTTATTTTAATTTGAGTTGTTGCCCAAGGCTCAGGATGCCCTCCCGCGCGATGCCGTTGAGCTGGCAAAGTTGTTCGACGGTGAGGCCGTATTTCCGGGCAATGGCATAGAGGGTATCGCCCCGCTGTACGGTGTGGACGACGGGTACCTCTGCAGTGGCGGCGCGTTGGGGTGAGGCTTGCGGAGCCTCGCGGGGAGCAACCGCTTGCACCGTTTCCGAAATCTTTGAGGGTAAGGCGGAATTAGAGGCCGTGATCCGCCCGTTTTGCCGCCGCAGGCGAAGCGTGCCCGGCTGAATAGTCCGCGCCTCGGTGTTGAGGAGCAGGTTCGGGTCGAAGTGCTCGCCCATCACCCGCACCTCGAAATGGAGGTGCTCGGTGGTGGCCCGGCCCGTGCGTCCGGCCAGCGCAATGGGGTCGCCTGCGCGGACTATATCATTGACTTTGACGAGGTTTTTCGCGTTGTGGGTATAGACCGTCTCTAAGCCGCACGGGTGGCGAATGACCACCGTGTTGCCGTAACTCGAATAGGTTTTCGACATCCGCACCACACCGCTCAACGCCGCGCGGATCGTGTCGTTGGGCGTGGCTTTGATGTCGACCCCGGTGTGCATCGACCGCCCGCGCATCCCATAATCCGAAATCCGGTTGCCCGGATAGGGGTAACAGAAATTGCGCCCGAGTTCGGCCAAAGAGATCGTCAGCTCGTCCCCCTCGCCAAAGGGGTCGTAATCGGATAGGCGGACGTGTTCGCTCTGTGAGGCGGTGAACCGAATCGGGGTAATAGTCTCTTCGACAGCGGTTTTTTCGACCTCCCTCTCGCGCTTTGCCCGGTTTCGTACCGGGGCGCTCTCTGCCTGTGGACGGGTGTCAGCCGATGCCTCCCCGGCCTGCGGGGCGGAGGGGATGGCCGGGGTGGCCGAACGGTCGGTGACAAAAGCGGGGCCGCCGCCCGGGGCGATCGTGCGCTCAGGTGCCGTTTCGGGGCGGAGTGTCAAGTTGCGCCGGGCACAGCCCGTCCCCAAAAGGGTCAGCGCACAGAGGGATAAAAGGAGGTTTAGCGGAAATTTCATGCCTGCATAGTTGTATTACACATCCGGACAAAGTTACAAAAAAGCCGGAAAATGGCACTTCATCTCTTTTTTGTCGCAGAATGTAGGTGTGGCACTGCTTTTGAACGTTTTTCCTATCATTTAAACAATCACTTAAAAAGCAAAAACTATGGCAAACGGTAAATTTTGGGCCGATTTCAAGACCTTCGCCATGAAGGGCAATATGTTGGACATGGCTGTCGGCGTGATCGTCGGGGGCGCATTCGGCAAAATCATCTCCTCGTTGGTCAACGACATCCTGATGCCCCCGATCGGGCTGTTGATCGGCGGGGTCGATTTCAAAGATTTGAAAGTCGTCCTTTCGATCCCCGAACGCTTCCAGATCGGAAACGTGCCGCTGGAACCGGCGACAATTAACTACGGGATGTTTATCCAAAATGTCCTCGATTTCCTCATCGTGGCGATGTGTGTTTTTCTTTTTATCCGCCTGATTAACAGCTTCAAACGCAAACAGGAAGAACAACCCGCCGCCCCGGCTCCCAAACCGGACGATGTGGTGTTGCTCGAAGAAATTCGCGACCTGCTGAAAAACCGAAGCAACGAAACGAAGCAGTAACGCATCTTACCTTAGCACATAAAAACATAAAATAGATGAAAAAAACAATGATCGCGCTGACGCTCTTTTTGGGCGTGTCGACCCTGTCGGTGGCGCAACAAAACGTATCCATTGTAGAAAATCAGAATTACATCGAGGTGACCGGCTACAACAAGGCCGAAATTGCGCCCGACGAGATTTACATCGCCTTTCAGATCAACGAGGGCGACAGCCGTTCACGCACCTCGGTCGCCACGCAGGAACGCAACATGATCCGCGCCCTGCAACAATTGGGGATCGACGTCGAGAAACAGCTGACGGTGCAGGATATGTCGAGCAACTTCAAGAAATACATCCTCCGCCGGACGGATATTCAGGTCTCGCGCGATTACCAGCTCAAGGTGCCCGATGCGCAGACCGCCGCCTCGGTCTTCGCCGCTCTGGAGGGGGTGGGCATCGCCAACGCCTCGATCACCAAAGCCGAATACAGCCAAATCGACAGTTTTGTGCTCGATAACAAAGTGTTGGCGATGAAAAATGCGCAGAGCAAGGCCGCCCGGCTGGCCGAAGCCATCGGGCAAACCATCGGCAAGGCGATCTACATCCAGGATTACGAACGGACGTACCGCCCCTATGTGATGAACACGATGAGCAAATCCGTCTCGGCCGATCTGGCCACCGAGGAGTCGGTACCAAGCCTCGAATTTGAAAAAATTTCGGTCGAATCTAACGTCACTGTCCGCTTCCTTTTAGAATAACGCCGCTTCGAATGGGTTGTGAAAGCGTTTTGCCTGCTTTTTTTTCAAAAAATTTGCAGGATAAAAAAAGGCGCGCTATATTTGCACCGCAAAAAGGCCCATTCGTCTATCGGTTAGGACGCAAGATTTTCATTCTTGAAAGAGGAGTTCGATTCTCCTATGGGCTACAAAAAGAGGCTCTGAGTAATCTCAGAGCCTCTTTTTTGTTTGTGTTTTTTCGTGAGAGCGGAGGGCGTTTTCAGGGAGAAAAGACCTACCACCTCCCCCTCGCCTGTCGGCTCGGGTACTCCTCCTTCTCTGAAGGAGGAGACTTCTCTATACACTATTTCACTCAAAATGTCCCCTCCTTCCCGAAGGAGGGGTGCCCGTAAGGGCGGGGTGGTAGGTCTTTGATAACTAAGAGATTGTTTTACTTAGTGCCCCCACCTACTTTTTACAAAAAGCCGCGATTTGCGCCGCTTTCTAAAAGCGGCAGTCGAAGGCGTGGAAAAACGAGAGGCGAGCCAAATAGTGGCTCGCCTCTCGTTATAGCGATTTTGGATAACTATCGTTTTACTTCGACCTCTTCGTATCCTTCCACGATGTCGCCGGTGTGGATGTCGTTGAAGTTCTCGATGTTGAGGCCGCATTCGAGGTTGGTGCCCACCTCTTTTACGTCGTCTTTGAAGCGTTTCAGCGAACCAAGCCGGCCGGTGTAGATGACGATACCGTCGCGGATGACACGCACCCGGGTACTGCGCGTAATTTTGCCCTCGCGGACGATACACCCGGCGATGGTGCCCACCTTGCTGATTTTGAACGTTTCGAGCACCTCGACCGAGCAGGTGATCTCCTCTTTCATCACCGGTTCGAGCATCCCCTCGATCGCGTCTTTGATCTCGTTGATCGCGTCGTAGATGATCGAGTAGAGGCGGATGTCGATCTCCTCTTTTTCGGCCAGTCGGCGCGCGCTCATAGAGGGGCGCACCTGGAAGCCGACGATGATGGCGTTCGAGGCCGAGGCCAAGAGCACGTCGCTTTCGGAGATTTGCCCCACGGCTTTGTGGATGACGTTGACCTGCACCTCTTCGGTCGACAGCTTGATGAGCGAGTCGGCCAACGCTTCGATCGAGCCGTCGACATCCCCCTTGAGGACGACGTTCAGCTCCTTGAAGTTGCCGATGGCGATGCGGCGACCGATTTCGTCGAGCGTGATATGTTTCTGTGTCTTAAGTCCCTGCATCCGTTGCAGTTGTTCCCGTTTGTTGGCCAATTCGCGCGCCGAGCGGTCGTCGTCCATCACGTTGAAGACATCCCCGGCCTGCGGTGCGCCGTTCAGCCCTAAGACCAAAACCGGGGTTGCCGGGCCAGCCTCTTCGACCTTTTTGCCCCGTTCGTTGAACATGGCCTTGACCCGTCCGGTGGCCGTACCGGCCAGCATCACATCGCCGACCTTGAGCGTCCCGGCCTGTACCAGCACCGTGGCCACATAGCCGCGCCCTTTGTCGAGGGTCGATTCGACGATCACGCCGGTGGCTTTTTTATTCGGATTGGCTTTCAGCTCGAGCATTTCGGCCTCTAACAGCACTTTTTCGAGCAGGGCTTCGATGTTGATCCCCTTTTTGGCCGAAATTTCCTGGCTTTGGTACTTCCCGCCCCAATCTTCGAGCAGGTAGTTCATGGCCGCCAACTCTTCGCGGATGCGGTCAGGGTTGGCTCCGTCCTTGTCGATCTTGTTGATCGCAAAGACCATAGGCACCCCGGCGGCGGCGGCGTGGTTGATCGCCTCGATGGTCTGCGGCATGACGTTGTCGTCGGCCGCCACGATGATGATTGCCACGTCGGTCATGTTGGCCCCGCGCGCACGCATGGCGGTAAAGGCTTCGTGACCCGGCGTATCGAGGAAGGTGATCCGTCGCCCGTCTTCTAAGGTCACGCTGTATGCGCCGATGTGCTGGGTGATCCCACCGGCTTCGCCCTCAATGACGTTGGTGTTGCGGATGCGGTCGAGCAGCGAGGTCTTCCCGTGGTCGACGTGTCCCATGACCGTCACGATGGGCGGACGCGGCACAAGGTCTTCCGGTTGATCCTCTTCGGTCGAGATGGCTTCCTGAATTTCGACGGTGACAAATTCGACCTTATAGCCGAACTCTTCAGCCACAATGACCAACGCCTCGGCATCCAACCGCTGGTTGATCGAGACCATCAGCCCGAGGTTCATGCAGGCCATAATTACATCGGTCACCGGCGCATTCATCATGGTGGCCAATTCGCTGACGGTAACAAATTCGGTCAGCTGAAGTACGCCGGATTCGCGTTGTTCGCGCTCCATCTCCTCGCTGTAACGGGCACTGACCGCGTCGCGTTTGTCGCGGCGGTATTTCGAGCTTTTCGATTTTCCCCCTTTGGAGGTCAGGCGAGCCAGCGTCTCTTTGATCTGCTTTTGTACATCCTCCTCGCTCACCTCTTGATGAACCGGTTTGGCTGTGTATTTGGAAGCGCCCCCTTTTTTCTTGTCGCCCTTTTTTCCGCCGGCGCCTTGTCCTTGCGCTCCGGCAGGACGGTTGCCACCGCCACCGGCTCCGGGGCGATTGCCACCTCCGCCGCTTTGTCCCGGTTTTTGACCGCCGGGTTGCGGTTTGGTCACATCGACTTTATTTTTGGTGATGCGTTTGCGTTTTTCGCGTTTGCCGGAGGAGCTTGGGATGGATTGCAGGTCGATTTTTCCCAACACTTTCGGTCCCGAGAGCTTGTCGGCTTCGGTGTCGGGACGGAAAACATCGCCCTTCTTTTCGGCCATCCGCTCGTCAAACGTCTTTTGCTGAGCACTTTGGCTGGCAACGGGCGCGTGTTGAACTTCGGCCGCTGGGGCGGGTTTCACCGGTTTGGGTTGCTCTGCCTTTGGCGGAATGGGAGCCGTTTTTTGCGGAGCAGGTGCAGGCGTTGGAGCAGGCGCCGGTGCCGGTTTTTCCGGTGCTTTGGCCGGTTCGGGCCGAGGCGGTTGGACGGGGCGATGTTTGCTGTCCAAGTCGATCTTTCCGAGGATCGTCGGCCCTTTGACCAACGGTTTCTCCGGTTCCATCGTTCCCGATTTGATAATGACCTCTCGTTCGAAATCATCCTCCGCCCGTTCGGCCTCTTTCGACAGGGAGTTCAACGAGACCGTCTCGTTTTTCTGTTTGATCTTCTCCCTCACGTTGATGCCTTCGACCCCTTTCCCGCCGAACTCTTTTTGTAACGCCTCCAACATCCGTCCGTCCAATTGGGCGCTCGGCGAATTTTCAATGTGGAATCCCTTTTTTGCCAGGAAATCGACAATGGTCGAGAACCCCACCTTAAATTCGCGAGCCGCTTTGTTGAGTCTGATTTTCGGTTCGTTTGTCATATCTTTTTGCTCTCTTTTTCCTCTTTGTTACTTGTGTTTCTTCATTCGGGAACCGTGTCCCGAAACCTTGCTCAGCCTATTCAAATTCCGAACGGAGGATGTCGACCACCTCGCGGACAGTCTCTTCCTCCAAGTCGGTGCGCTGAATCAGCTCTTCGACCGGAATATCCAACACCGCCTTGGCCGTATCGCAACCGATGGCCTTGAAGGCGTCGATGATCCATTTGTCGATTTCGTCCGAGAACTCTTCGAGGTCGACGTCCTCTTCTTCCACTTCGCGGTAAACGTCGATGTCGTACCCGGTCAACATACTGGCCAGCCGGATGTTCAGCCCGCCCTTGCCGATAGCCAGCGAAACTTCGTTGGGCTTGAGGTAAACGGCGGCCGTTTTGGCCTCTTCGTTGAGCTGGATGCTCGACACTTTGGCCGGGTTCAACGCCCGCTGGATCAACAGTTGGGTGTTGTTCGTCCAATTGACCACGTCGATGTTTTCGTTGCGCAACTCCTTGACAATCGAGTAGATGCGCGATCCTTTCACGCCGACACAAGCCCCGATCGGGTCGATCCGGTCGTCATACGATTCGACGGCCACCTTCGCCCGTTCGCCGGGGATGCGGACGATTTTCTTGATCGTAATCAACCCGTCGTAAATTTCGGGCACTTCCAACTCAAAGAGCCGCTGAAGGAACTCGGGCGCGGTGCGCGAGAGGACGATCGAGGGGTTGTTGTTGTGCATCTCGACCTTATAAACAATGGCGCGGATGGTGTCGCCCTTGCGGAAAAAGTCGCTCGGAATCTGTTCCGATTTGGGCAGAACCAGCTCGTTGTCGTCGTCGTCCAAGACGAGAATCTCCTTTTTCCACACCTGATAGACCTCGCCGGTGATGATCTCGCCGACCCGCTCTTTGTATTGGTTGTAGAGGTTGGCCTTCTCCAAATCCATGATGCGCGAGGCCAAATTTTGGCGGATCGACAACACAGCGCGCCGCCCGAACGATTCGAGTTTGATCTCTTCAGCCACCTCTTCGCCCACTTCGTAGGTTTCATCCAATTTTTTGGCATCGCTCAGGGTGATCTGGGCGTTCGGATCTTCAACGTCGCCATCTTCGACCACGGTTCGGTTGCGCCAAATCTCGAAGTCGCCCTTGTCCAAGTTGACGATCACGTCGAAATTTTCGTCGGTCTCGTATTGTTTGGCCAGCATGTGGCGGAATACGTCCTCCAACACACCGACCATCGTGGCCTTGTCGATATTTTTCAGCTCCTTAAATTCGGAAAAGGTGCTGACCAGGTTCATGTTGTCCATGATTTATCTATTTTTTAGTTATATCCTTATTATGGTGTTACCGAAACAAAATTTGCCGCACGGTCGATTTGATCTCGTCCAACGGGAACTCCCGGCGCACCTCGACGCGCACTTTTCGCTTTTTGCCCTCGGGCAGTTGCATCTCCTCGTAGCTCAACGTCAGCGATTTCTCGTCGACCGCCTCCAGCGTTCCGGCGTATTTCATCCCGTTTTTCAGAACGACCTCCACCGGCTTGCCCAACGTGTTTTGGTATTGGCGTGGCAACTTCAGCGGTTGTCCGATCCCAGCCGACAGGACACTCAGCTCGAAGTCCTCGGCCTCCCGGTCGAACCCCTCCTCGATCGCCCGGCTCAGGGCGACACATTGGTCGATCGTAACCCCCGTGTCGCTGTCGATGACGACCTCCACCTCGTTGGCCGGAGAAATTTTTACCTCGACCGGAAATAAATCCGTCCCTTCGGTAAAGGAACCGATGATTTCTTCGATCTTTTTTGCGTCTATCATACTTACTGTCAGTCGTTTGGCTTTTATATACCTGAACGAACAAGGGGACTTTCGGTCCCCTTGTTCGTCTCCTCCTCGTAGCTTTCAGCGACAAAGATAAGTATTTATTTGCATTTCACCAAATTAATCTACGTCCTCATCCTTTTTATTGGGATTGTATGGTTTCAAAATGCCCCGTTTCGACGTGCGCACAAAATCAAGGATATAGTCCCGTTCGGCAGTGGGCGCGAATTGCTCTTCGATCAGGTCACAGGCCTTGTTGTAAGCATAGCCGCTTTGAAAGAGGATGCGGAACATCTCCTGAATCTCGCCCACTTTTTCGGGCGTGAATCCCCGGCGGCGCAGGCCGATGAAATTGGCCCCGACAAACGAGAGCGGCAGGTGGGCCGCCTTGACAAAGGGCGGAATATCCTTGCTGACCAGCGAGCCTCCGCCGGTCATGGCGTGCGATCCGATCCGGCAGAACTGGTGTACAGCCGTCTGGCCGCCCAGAATCACCCAATCGCCCACCTCGACTTCGCCGGCCAACAGAACGGCGTTGACCAGCACGTTGTTACTGCCGATCACACAGTCGTGACCCACGTGGGCGGTGGTCATAATCAAGTTGTTGTCGCCGATGACCGTCTTTCCGCGCGCCGCCGTGCCCCGGCTGATGGTGACCGCCTCGCGAATCGTGTTGTTGTCGCCGATTTCGCAGGTCGTCACTTCGCCCCTGAATTTCAGGTCTTGCGGAGTGGCCGCAACGACCGCCCCGGTGTGGACTTTACAGTTTTTGCCGAGCCGGGCACCATCCATCAGAACGGCTCCCGGGCCGATCCAGCAACCGTCGCCGATCACCACATCCGCCGCCACATAAGCAAACGCTTCGATTGTTACATTTTCTCCGATCCGAGCATCGGGGTGAACCCGTGCAAAAGAGTCTATCATGCCTTTATCTATTGTGGGAGCCTCTATCCCCCTTTTTTATTTCGTTTTTGCGACCTGAGCCATCAGCTCGGCTTCGACCGCCAATTGGTCGCCCACATAAGCCTTGGCCTCCATCTTGACGATCCCACGCCGTACCGGTTCGGAGAGCCGCAATTCGAATTGCAGGGTATCTCCCGGCACGACTTTGCCCCGGAATTTGACGGAGTCGATCTTCATGAAATAAGTCGAATAGTTTTCCGGATCGGGCAGGTTATGCAGGGCCAAAATGCCGCCACACTGCCCCATGGCCTCGACGGTCAGCACCCCCGGCATAACCGGCTCTTCCGGAAAATGGCCGACGAAGAAGGGTTCGTTCATCGTCACGTTCTTGATCCCCACGACCTTTTGTGAGTCGATGTAGATGATTTTGTCGACCAACAAGAAGGGCGGCCGGTGCGGCAACAACCCCTTGATGCGGTTAATATCGTAAACGGGAGCCTTCGTCGGGTCGTATTTGAACCACGGCTTTCCCGCGTCGCGCTTGATGTTCTTGCGGATCAACTTCGCCAGCTCGGTGTTGCCGTAGTGGCCGGGTTTATAGGCGATCACTTTGCCGTTGATGCGTTGGCCGACCAGTGCCAAATCGCCGATCAGGTCGAGCAGTTTGTGGCGAGCCGGTTCGTTGGGGAAACGCATTTGCAGGTTGTTCAACAGCCCGTTGGGCATGACCCGGATGTCGCTCTTGTGAAAAACCCCGGCCAACCGTTCAATCTCCTGCGCCGTGACGAAAGGTTCGACGATGACAATGGCGTTATCCAAATCGCCCCCCTTAATCAGGTTCTTTTCCAGCAGGGGTTCCAGTTCGTGAGCGAAGACAAAGGTGCGACAGGCGGCGATTTCGGTCGGAAATTCGGCGATGTCGTCCAACTTGGCGTACTGATTGCCAAGCACCTCAGAGCCATAGTCGATATTCAGATTGACACTAAAATGGTCGTCCGGATAGATGACGATTTGTGTCCCCGATTGGGGGTTTGAAAAGGCGATTTTTTCCGAAATATCGTAATAGACCCGATCGGCGGTTTGTTCGACAATCCCGGCCTCGGCGATTTTTTCGACATATTCCCGAGCCGAGCCATCCATAATGGGCATCTCCGGCGCGTCGATCTTAATCAGCGCGTTGTCGATTCCACAGCCCCACAGAGCGGCCACGATGTGTTCGACAGTCGACACACTCGCCCCCGATTTGCTCAGCGTGGTGCCCCGGGAGGTGTCTGTGACGTTTTCGGCCAGTGCCTCGATCATCGGCTGACCGTCCAAGTCGGTGCGTTGGAAGCGGATACCGAAGTGCTCTTGGGCGGGTTCTACCGTCATTTCAGCGATCTTGCCCGTGTGCAGTCCCATGCCTTTGAATTGGATGGGCTGACTGAGGGTGCGTTGTTTTTCCGATGCCATGTATATGGGTTGAGAGGTATTTACTTAGAGCTTAATTGGTGCAAAAGTATCAATTTTTTCATAGAAATCTTACTTTTGTGGAAAGAAACTCGGCAAGCAAGCCAAACCATGGCAGAAAAGTACCCCAAAAAAGCATACACCTGGTCGGCGGACGACCCCGAGGAAGAGCGGAGAGATGCCGTTTCTGAGTCTGCGCCCGAGACCGAACGGATGGATTTGCCCTTCGCCCCGCAAGGACGCGACTGGGCGGAGTGGGCTTACGACCACCGCCGGGGGCTGATGGTGATGGTCGTTGCCTATTTGGTGTTGGGTGCGGCGCTGGCCTTTGCCAAGATCACCCTGACCCCGAGCGACCCCTATTCGGCCTTTTATGTCGAAATGGATCAATTGCAGGAGCTGATCGAGGAAAAAGAGCGTCTCGAAGAGCAGGTGCGGCAGATGCAGGCTCTCCAAGAAATGGAGCGCGAGTACGAGGCGATCCGCAACCGGGCCTCGAATGCCGAGGGGGAGTTGGATGCCGAATTGCGCGATGCGCAGGGCACCGAAGCCGCCCAAATTTACGACGAGGCACGGGCATTGGAGGCTCGAATGGAGGCCTCGCGGCAGGCCTATGAAGAGGGACTGCAATCGGCCTCGGACATTTTGAATAACCGCCCTCAGAGCGGGCAGGATGCCGCGCAGGAGAGCCAAACAGGCCGTCAGAGCGGGCGGGTGACCGTCTCCTATTACCTGCCGGGGCGCACCGACCGTCGCCTGCCGGTGCCCTCATACCAATGTCAGGGGGGCGGCACGGTGGTCATCAACATCGAAGCCGATGCAAACGGGCGCATCACCAAAGCCGCTCCCGCCGGGGGAGGGGCCGCCGATGCCTGCCTGCAAGAATACGCCCTGCGCGCCGCGCGAAACTCTCGTTTTAACACAGACGGCTCTTTCGGCAATGCCCAGGCGGGAACGATAACTTATGAATTTGTGGCTCAGTAACGTGAGGAAATTTACCGTTTTTTTAGAGAACCTGATCGGGACATTTTTCGGTTACACCCGTGCCGAGCGCAACGGGATTGTGCTGATCGTGCTCTTAGTCACCGTGATTCTCAGCGGGATATGCCTTTTTCCTCCCCGTGCCTTGGATACCGATTATTTGAAACGGGTCGATGCACTGAACGACTCCGCCCGGCGCGCCTATTTTCAACGCAACGGCCGCCGTTTTTCCGACAGCCTCTCCACCCGCTCCTCGTCCGGGTCGAACCGGAATCGTTCCGCCACTTCCGCCCTATTTATCACCAAACCAACGGTTTATATCGAGTTGAACGGAGCCGACTCCGCCAAGCTCACGACCGTGCGGGGCATCGGGCCGGTCATCTCGCGCAACATCGTCCGGTACCGCGAACGCCTCGGCGGGTTTCTCCGCAAGGAGCAGTTGCGCGAGGTTTGGGGCATCACCGACGAAAATTTTGAGGCCATCAGCGCACAATTTTTTATCGATACGGCTGTTATTCAAAAAATTGATATTAACTTTGTCCCCGCAAATCGCCTTCGGGAACACCCCTATTTTACGCCAAGCATGGCGAATCGGGTGCTCGAAGCAAGGCAAACGAAAGGAGGCTGGAATACACTCACAGAGTTGATAAACAAGGACATACTACTACCGGACGAGGCCGAAAAGGTCGCGCCGTATGTGGTATTCGGAACTCATTGAGAACCTTTTCAGCGGCCTCCCGTAAGCCCAGCCATTCGGCTAAAAACGGAAAAAATCAAAACAAATTAAATAAAAACGTTTACCATGATTGTTATGCCTGTAAAAGAGGGTGAAAACATCGAAAAAGCCCTGAAGAAATTCAAACGCAAATACGAACGTACCGGAGTGCTCAAAGAGTTGCGCCAACGCCAAGCCTTCACCAAACCGTCGGTGACGGGCCGCAAAGCCAAACTGCACGCCATCTACGTCGAAAATATGCGCCGCACCGAGGAAGAATAGTCGCGTTCCCGGACGCTTAGCCGGTATCTAAAAGAAACCCCCGACCTTTATAGGTCGGGGGTTTCTTTCTTCTACTTTCTTTTATCCTAAAAGAAAGGGCGCCAAGGATTTTATGTTTCTTCTACTTTCTTTGTCTTGAAACAAAGAAAGTAGCAAAGAAAATTCAAGAACCCAATCTCACGTGTAACTCCTCCCTTTTAGTCGCTTCGCTCCTAACGGTCGTCAGACACCGCACGTCTCGATTGGGGTTCGTTTGTCGGGCTTCGCCCGAATGGGATTCCTTGTTTGTTCTTAAGGAGAAACTAATGGAAACTGATGTGAATTGTGTTTTCAGGGCGATCACATTCGCCCGCAGGGGCGAATGTGATCGCCCTGCAAGCCCAAGCACAAAAGTTTTCGGTGTCGCCTTTTTCAAAAGGCGACGATTTGCGCCGCTTTTTAAAAGCGGCAGTCAAAGGCGGGCGAATTTTTAAAAAAGTCGCAGGAAAAAGTGTAACTTCGTTCGGTGATAGAGAAGTTTCTGACATACCTTCGGGTGGAGAAGGGTTACTCTGAGTTGACGATTCGCGCTTATGGCGACGACATCCGCCGTTTTGCGGCCTATTATGGCGTGGAGGAGGGCGCGTTTGACCCGCGACAGGTGCACTCTGTCGATATTCGGAGTTGGATCATGTCGATGTCCGAGGCGGGGATGAGTCCCCTGTCGATCAACCGGCGCATCTCTTCGTTGCGCTCTTTTTACCGTTACCTGATGCGCCAGGGGGTTGTCGAGGCCTTGCCGTTCGGAAAAATCCACTTTCAGAAAAAGCCCAAACGCCTGCCGATCTTCGTCGAGGAGAGCCGGATGCGGCGCGTGTTGGAGGCGATTACCCAGCCCACGGACGATTTTAAAACGGAGCGGGATGCGCTGATCGTGCTCCTTTTTTATGCGACTGGCATACGAATTGCGGAGTTAATCGGACTGCGTGACGAGGATTATTCGCCCGAGGGTGGCGAGTTGCGCGTGACGGGCAAAGGCGACAAACAGCGGGTGGTTCCGGTACTTGGCGGGGTGCGGCGGAAAATCGACCGTTATTTATCGCTCCGAAACAGCGAAATTAGTTGTGAAAATCGAGAAAAATACCTATTTTTAACCGACAAAGGCAAACGGATCGGCCGAACGGCCGTCTATGAAGTGGTCACCGAGACCCTCGGGTTTTTCGGGGTGCAGGGCAAACGAAGCCCCCACGTGTTGAGGCACACCTTTGCCACGCACCTGCTGAACCACGGAGCGCCGATAAAAAGCATTCAAGAGCTGTTGGGACACGCCGACCTGCGAACGACCGAAATTTATACCCACAACACCATCGAACGGGTAAAAGAGGTCTACCGGCAGGCTCATCCCCGCAGCAGGAACAATAAAGAAAACGAAAAGGAGGACGATTATGGAAATTCGGATTCAATCGGTAAAATTTGACGCAGACAAAAAATTAGTCGCGTTCATCGAAGAAAAAGTGAGCAAACTCGATCGGTTTGCGGACGACATTTTGGCCGCTGACGTTACGCTCAAACTGGACAAAGACAGCAGTGAGCACGCCAACAAGGTCGCTGTGCTCAAGTTGGACGTGGCCGGTGATACGCCCGTGGCCGAACGCCGCTCGAAGAGCTTCGAAGAGGCGGTCGACTTGGCGATCGACGCGGTAAAAGTTCAGCTTTCAAAACACAAAAACAAAGCCTAAGAGGAAGGAGTCGGAGCCTGTTCCCCCAATGAGGCTCCCTCCGGTTGCATACCTGTTTAGGATAATCGGGACGACCAACAGTCGTCTCGATTTTTTGTAAAAAGTGGGTGGGAACACGAAGTCAAATAATCTCTTACACTGACCCACTATTTCCAACAAAAAACGGACGTATAAACGTCCGCTTTTTATAGCGATTTGGGATAACCGTTACTTTTTGGATTTTGGAGCGAGGATCATAATCATCCGTTTGCCTTCGAGTTTGGGCATGGACTCCACTTTGGCCAGCTCTTCGAGGTCGGTGGCAAAGCGCAACAGCAAAATCTCGCCTTTGTCTTTGAACACAATTTCGCGACCCCGGAAAAAAACATAGGTCTTCACTTTCGACCCCTCTTTGAGGAAGTTCTCGGCGTGTTTCAACTTGAAGTTATAGTCGTGATCGTCCGTGTTGGGGCCGAAACGGATCTCCTTGATGACGATCTTGGTGGTTTTGGCCTTGATCTCTTTGGCTTTTTTCTTCTGCTGGTAGAGGAACTTTTGGTAATCGACGATGCGAACCACGGGCGGATCGGCCTTCGGCGAAATTTCAACCAAGTCCAACCCTTGCTCGTCAGCCTGACGCAGAGCCTCTTTCAGGGATACGACATCCGACCCCTCTTCGGTCACCAGACGCACCTGTTGCGCCGTGATTTTTTCGTTGATCTTGTGTGCCGCCTCTTTTTCGGGCATCCGTCGCCCATAAGGCCGAGCCGGCTTGGGTTTGATTGTGTTTATAGCTTTGTCCTCCTGTCCGTTAAATACGACTTATTCTTTTGGTTTGATTTTTTCTACTTCGGTCGAGACGCGCTCCTGAACCATTGCGCTGAAGGCTTCGGGGGTCATGGTTCCCAAATCGCCCTCGCCCTGCACCCGCACCGAGAGGGTTCCTTCGGCCTCTTCCTTCTCGCCGACGATCAGCAGGAAAGGGATGCGCTTCAGTTCGTTGTCGCGTATCTTTCTGCCTATCTTTTCGTTGCGGTCGTCCACCTGGGTGCGAATATCGGAATTATTCAGCAATTCTGAAACTTTTTCCGCATAATCGTTGTATTTTTCGCTAATCGGCAACACAACAGCCTGTTCGGGCGTGAGCCACAACGGGAATTTTCCACCCGTATGCTCCAGCAAAACAGCCACAAAACGCTCCATCGAGCCAAACGGCGCGCGGTGGATCATGATCGGCCGGTGGGGCAGGTTGTCCGCGCCGGTGTAGGTCAGATCGAAACGTTCCGGCAGGTTGTAATCGACCTGTATCGTCCCCAACTGCCATTTTCGACCGAGGGCATCGCGTACCATAAAGTCAAGTTTCGGGCCATAAAACGCCGCCTCGCCCAATTCGACGATGGTCGGCAGGCCTTTTTCTTCGGTGGCTTCGATAATGGCCTGTTCGGCCTTCTCCCAATTTTCGTCGGAGCCGATGTATTTTTCGCGGTTGTCGGGGTCGCGCAACGAAATTTGTGCCGTAAAATGCTCGAATTTAAGTGTTTTGAAGATGTAGAGCACAATGTCGATCACCTTTTTGAACTCGTCCTTCAGCTGATCGGCGCGGCAAAAAATGTGGGCATCGTCCTGCGTAAATCCGCGAACGCGGGTCAGACCGTGCAACTCGCCGCTCTGCTCGTAACGGTAAACCGTGCCGAACTCGGCCAAACGCAGGGGTAAGTCCTTGTACGAACGGGGTTTAATCTTGTATATCTCGCAGTGGTGCGGGCAGTTCATCGGTTTGAGCAAAAATTCCTCCCCTTCGACCGGCGTGTGGATCGGCTGGAACGAGTCCGCGCCGTATTTGGCGTAGTGCCCAGAGGTAACATAAAGTTCTTTGCCGCCGATGTGGGGGGTGATAACTTGCAGATAACCATACTGTTTCTGTACGCCCCGCAGGAAATTTTCCAACCGTTCGCGCAGGGCGGCCCCTTTGGGCAACCAGAGCGGCAACCCCTGCCCCACGCGCGGCGAAAAGGCGAAGAGTTCCAGCTCCTTACCCAATTTCCGGTGGTCGCGTTTTTTGGCCTCTTCCAGCAGGGCGAGGTATTCGTCGAGCATGGATTTTTTGGGGAACGTAATCCCGTAGATGCGCGTCAGCATCTTATTCTTCTCATCCCCACGCCAATAGGCTCCGGCCACCGAGGTCAGTTTGATCGCCTTGATCGCGCTCGTGTCGGCCAAGTGAGGCCCCCGGCACAGGTCGGTGAAATTGCCGTTGGTGTAGAAAGTAATCGTCCCGTCGTCCAGATCGCGGATCAACTCCTGTTTGTATGGGTCGCCCTTTTCGGTAAAGATTTTCATCGCCTCCTCTTTCGAGACCTCCTGGCGGCAGAGCGTCTGGCGGCTTCGGGAAAGCTCCATCATTTTCTCTTCGATCCGCTTCAGATCGCCTTCGGTGATGGGTTCGGGCGAGTCGACATCGTAATAAAATCCGTTCTCGATGCTGGGGCCGATCCCGAACTTGATGCCGGGATAAAGCTCTTCCAAGGCGGCGGCCATCAGGTGCGAGGAGGTGTGCCAAAAGGTGCGTTTGGCCTCTTCGTCCTCCCATTTGTGGAGGCGAATTTCGGCATCTTCCCCGATGGGCAGGTTCACATCGGTCACTTTGCCGTTGACCGTGGCGGCCAAGACGTCCTGCGCCAGCCGGGGGCTGATGCTTTCGGCAATTTGATATGGGGTCGTTCCGGCGGGGTACTCCCGAATGCTTCCGTCGGGAAAAGTAATTTTAATCATGGTTTTACAGTTTAAACAGACCCTAAACTCGGTTTAAAGTCAACGCCCAAAGGTACAAAATATTTACAAAAACAAGCGGGATACCCCGAGGTATCCCGCTTGTTTTTAGACGTTCTACATTATTTATGCAGGTAATTCGCCATCAGCCGGGTGATGTATTTGCCCACGATGTCGAACTCGATGTTGACGACAGTGCCCACGGCGAACGTATGAAAATTGGTATGTTCATACGTATAAGGGATAATCGCCACCTCGAACGAGCCTTCCTGCGAATTGACCACCGTCAGGCTCACCCCGTTGACAGCAACCGAGCCTTTTTCGACCGTGATATTCCCCGGCGCGGGGTCGTACTCAAAGGTGAAATACCAGCTTCCGTCGGCCTCGGTGATCTTTGTGCAACGGGCCGTCTGATCGACGTGTCCCTGTACGATGTGGCCGTCCAACAGGGCATCCGGCTTCATACTGCGCTCCAAATTGACCTCACTGCCCGGTTGCAACAGGCCGAGGTTCGACTTGGAGAGCGTTTCCCGAATGGCTGTCACGGTATAGGATCGGTCGTCCAGTCGGACGACAGTCAGACAAACGCCGTTGTGGGCGATGCTCTGGTCGATCTTCAGTTCGTCCACAAAGGGACATTCCAACGTAAAATGGAGATTCTCCCGCTCTTTTTCGATGGCTGTCACCTTGCCGGTCGCCTCAACAATGCCTGAAAACATACTTTTTTGCGCTTTATTTCCGGTTCAATTATCGGAAAAAGAGGCATTTAAAGCGTTTTCCCGATGATGATTCCCTTGACAAGATACAAAACTTTTATTTCCGACGTATCAATGACCATCTCATCGTAGTCGGTCAGGTTCTTGGGAACCAGTCGGATTTTGTCCGGATCGCTCGGGAAACTGCGGATTGTCCGGATTCCCGAGAAGTCTTTGGTGACCACGAGGTAGGATTCGCCCGGAAAGATTTTATCCGGGTCGTGCTGCTTGATGGCCAGAATCGCGCCGGCCGGAATGTCCGGTGTCATGGCGTTGCTGGTGCTCAGCGCGGCAAAATCACAATCGTAGAAGATCGGGACGTCGATGTAGTAGAGCGGTTTCTGAGCGGGTTGTTGCTTGAACTCAAGAACCGAGGCAATATCCACGTTGTAGAACGGGATACCCCGTTTCGGGCACTCTTCGCTCCCGTCTTTGAGCATCTCTCCTTCGCCCGTCAACAGCCATGAACGGCTGATTTGCGGGTATTTTGTCGAGATGATGTTGGCCAGCTCCTTGCTGATGCCATGATTCCCCTTCTTGATTTGATAGAGGTTCTCCGAACGTTTCAGCCCGATGTGCAGGGCAAATGCGTTGACGGACATTCCTGCCCATTTAACGACTTTTTCGAGTCTTTGCCAGTTTTCCATAAAATTTCCCCCAATGATTTTAAATTGCATACATGATAAAAACAGTGAAAAATACACCCGGAAACTGTCCCAGTCCCCGAATGTGGAAATTCAATACGAAAGTCGTATGCCGGGTCGGATGCTTATTTCCTCTGACCCGGCAAAGGTAGGAAAAGCATCCGGATTTCTGATGATTAGTCCTCTGAAGTAAAAGAAATAATCCGAAATATAAAACATAACGGCTATTTGTATTGTATTATTATGGCTGGCGGTACAAATTTATGAAATGTTATGTAAAATAAAAAGGGGAAAGCTAAAAACTTTCCCCTAAAAATTAAAATTGTTTAAAAATAACTTGTTTTTTCCCTTTTTCGAGCCGATTTATTTAAAGGGGGGATTCTAAAAATTCAAAAGACAAGGCTTGCGACCGAGGCAAAAGCGCAGTGTACTAAACGTACTCGAGCATTTTGGCGAGGGAGCGTAACGCAGTATTTTGGATTTTTAGAAGCCCCCCCTTGCTTATTTCCCGTTGCCTTTTTGCTCGATACACAAGGTAGCATGGGGAACGACCTTGAGCCGCTCCTTCGGAATCAGCCGACCGGATTCGCGGCAGATGCCATAGGTTTTGTTTTCGATGCGCACCAAGGCGGCCTCGAGGTGCTGGATAAATTTCAACTGCCGTTGAGCCAGCCGCCCCGACTCTTCCTTGGAGAGCGTGGCCGCTCCCTCTTCCAAAATTTTGAAGGTCGGCGACGTATCGTCCGTGCCGTTGCTGGAGGTATAGGTGATCGTGGCGCGAAGCAGATCGTAGTCCTGACGCGCTTTTTCCAGTTTTTGGAGGATGATCTCCTTGAATTCGGCCAACTCCTCGTCTGAATATCTTGTTCTGTTCTCTTCCGCCATAGTTATCCTTATTTATAATACGTTATTAAAGGTAATCATTTTTTTGATGAAAACCCTCTCTTTTATTAAATTTTTTCAACGGTCAGCCTGATCGGTGTCTCGTCGATCTCCGCCTCCAGCGCGCCGGAGAGGCTTCCCGGCTCGGCCAATCGAACCTCGAGAGCCAACACCTGCGAAGCAATATATGTACCATAACGGGTTACCGCGTCGTTTATTGCCTCGTTTTTTTCGAGCGCGACCCGTATTTTGTCGGTCACTTCAAAGCCCGACTCCTTGCGGAGGTTCTGAATGCGGTTGACCAGCTCGCGGGCCACGCCCTCCTGTTTCAGCTCGTCGGTCAGGTTGATGTCGAGTGCAACGGTCAGCCGCCCCTCGCTGGCAACCAACCAGCCCGGCATATCCTGCGAGGTGATCTCCACATCGCTCAGGCCGATCGGGAACTCTTGGCCGTCGATGGTCAACGTCCACTCGCCCTGCCGCTCCAGCTGGGCAATCTCCTCCTGAGAGAAAGCGGCAATGGCGGCCGAGATTTGCTTCATCTGCTTGCTGTATTTGGGGCCGAGCGTTTTGAAATTGGCCTTGATCTTCTTGGTGATGATGCCCGTTGCGTCTTCGACGTATTCGATCTCTTTGATGTTGACCTCGCCGAGAATCAGCCCCCGCACCGCTTCGACCTTCTCTTTCAGCGTCGGGTCGAGCACCGGAATCATCAGTCGAGCCAGCGGTTGGCGCACCTTGATGTTGACCTTGCGGCGCAGAGCCAGCACCAGCGAGGAGATTTTTTGGGCGATGTCCATCCGCTCTTCCAACGCCGGGCAGATCAGCGATTCGTCCACTTCGGGGAAGAGAGTCAGGTGTACCGAACCCTCGGCGTGGCGACCGCTGACCGCGTTGAGGTCGCGGAAAATCTGATCGGAGATAAAGGGCGCAAAGGGTGCGGAGAGCATCGAAACAGTTTCTAAACAAGTATATAAGGTCTGATAGGCCGCCCGTTTGTCGTCGGTCAGGCCGCCGCCCCAAAAGCGTTTGCGGTTCAGGCGCACGTACCAATTCGACAGGTTTTCGTTCACAAAATCCTGAATCAGCCGCCCGGCCGTGGTCATGTCGTAATCGTCCAACGCGCGGGTAACCTCTTGCACCAGCGTGTTGAGCAGGGAGATGATCCACCGGTCGATCTCCGGTCGCTCGGCCACCGGAACCTGTGGCTCCGCGCCCGTAAAACCGTCGACGTTGGCGTACAAGGCGAAGAAACTGTATGTGTTGTAGAGCGTTCCGAAGAATTTCCGTCGTACTTCGTCCACGCCGTCCTCGTCGAATTTGAGGTTGTCCCACGGCTGGGAGTTGGTCACCATGTACCAGCGCACAGCGTCCGAGCCATATTTTTCCAGCGTCACAAAGGGGTCGACCCCGTTGCCCAACCGTTTCGACATCTTGTTGCCGTTTTTGTCGAGCACCAAGCCGTTGGAGATGATGTTTTTGAAGGCCACCGAGTCGAAGAGCATGGTCGCCAGCGCGTGCAGGGTAAAGAACCAACCGCGTGTCTGGTCGACCCCCTCGGCAATGAAGTCGGCGGGATAAATTTCGTCGAACGCCGCACCGCTCACCTCGAACGGATAGTGTACCTGCGCATAGGGCATGGCTCCCGAGTCGAACCAAACGTCGATCAGGTCGCTTTCGCGCCGCATACTGTTGCCTTTGTCCGAGACCAGCACAATGTTGTCGACATAAGGGCGGTGCAGGTCGAGCGTGTCGTAATTTTCCTCCGAAAAGTCGCCCTCTTGAAAATTAGCCAACGGATTTTCGCTCATGAACCCAGCGGCGACCGAGCGGTCGATTTCGGCCTTCAGTTCGGCCACCGAGCCGATGCACTTCAGCTCGCTGTAATCCTCCGTGGCCCAAATCGGCAACGGCGTACCCCAATAGCGCGAGCGGGAGAGGTTCCAATCCAAGAGGTTTTCCAGCCACTTGCCGAAACGCCCCGAACCGGTCGACTCGGGTTTCCAATAGATCGTCTTGTTCAGCTCGATCATCCGCTTCTTGAGCGCCGTGGTTCGGATAAACCACGAGTCGAGCGGGTAGTAGAGCACCGGTTTGTCCGTGCGCCAGCAGTGGGGGTAGTTGTGGGTATGTTTCTCGATCTTGAAAGCCTGCCCGTCGGCCTTGAGCATCAGGGCAATCTCCACATCGAGGGTCTCGTCCTGTTCCCCTTTGGCCGGGTCGTAGGCGTTTTTCACAAATTTACCGGCGTACTGGCCGTACAGCGCGGTATCAACCTGATTCTTTACAAAATCGGGGTCGAGGTCTTCGATCCGGAAGAATTTGCCCGTGCGGTCGACCATCGGCTGGTTTTTGCCCGCCTTGTCGACCAAAAACAGCGGCGCGATTTTGGCCGCTTTGGCCACCCGGTCGTCGTCGGCCCCAAAGGTCGGCGCGATGTGTACAATCCCCGTACCGTCCTCGGTGGTCACGAAGTCGCCGGTAATCACCCGAAAAGCGTCGCCCGCTGGCTTCACCCACGGGATCAGTTGCTCGTATCGGATGCCCTCAAGTGCCGCACCCTCGTACTCGCCCACGATTTCATAAGGGATCACCTTGCCGTTGCGGTCGTAATCGACCAACGAAATCCCGTCGGCTTTGGCGCTGAAATAGGCCGCAAGCCGTTCTTTGGCCAGAATAACGGTCACCGGCTCGTGCGAATAGGGGTTGAAGGTTTTCACCATCGCGTAGGTGATCTGTGGCCCGACAGCCAGAGCCGTGTTCGAGGGCAGGGTCCACGGGGTGGTTGTCCAAGCGATGAAAGAGATATTATCCACTCCGGCTTTGGCGAACAGGTCTTCGGATTCGGCGTTGCGCACGACGGAGAATTGCACCGTGGCCGTCGTGTCCTTCACGTCGCGATAACAGCCCGGCTGATTCAGCTCGTGGGTGCTCAAACCCGTGCCTGCGGCGGGCGAATAGGGCTGAATCGTATATCCCTTATAAAGCAACCCCTGATTGAACAGCTCCTTGAGCATCCACCACAGGGTCTCAATGTATTTGTTTTTGTAGGTGATATAGGGGTCGTCCATGTTGACCCAATAGCCCATCATGCGGGTCAGCTCCTCCCATTGGTCGGTAAACTCCATGACCGCCTCGCGGCAGATGCGGTTGTACTCCTCGATGGATATTTTGGTGCCGATGTCCTCTTTGGTGATGCCGAGTTTTTTCTCCACACCCAATTCGACCGGAAGCCCGTGGGTGTCCCAGCCCGCTTTGCGATGAACCCGGAAATTGCGTTGTGTTTTATAGCGGCAAATCACGTCTTTGATCGTCCGAGCCATCACGTGGTGGATGCCCGGTGTGCCATTGGCCGACGGAGGCCCTTCGTAAAACACAAAGGCAGGCCGTCCCTCGCGGGTGGAAATGCTTTGGTGGAAAGTATCCTCTTTTTCCCACTGCTCGCGCACCTGCCGGTTGATAGCGGTCAGATCGAGGCCTTTGTATTCTTTAAATTTCATCGGTTCTGATTTTTAGAGCTTTCAAAATAAGGGTACAAAGATAATACTTTTTAGAAAACAAAAAGGGGCTTTCCCATACGGAAAAGCCCCGATGCTATTTGTGTGTACCCTCTTGGTCAGAGGGCTTCTAAAAATTCAAAAGACAAGGCTTGCGACCGAAGAAAAAGCGCAGTGTACATTAGTACTCGAGCATTTTTCAGAGGGAGCGTAACGCAGTATTTTGGATTTTTAGGAGTCCTCTTCTTCGACATTCTCGACACTTTCGACATAAATGTCAAAAACCAGCGGCGTATAGGGAGGGATGACGACATAGCCGTAAGTCTCGTTCGTGGAGCCATTCATGCCATAGGCCTGATCGGAGACGGTCACAAACGTGGCCCGTTCACCGGCGCGCATCCCCAACAGAACGGCATCCATAGCCGGAATCACGCTCGCAGCACCCACGACGACCGTTAGCGAACTGCCGGAGGCCGACACGTGATTTTCCTCGCCTACCTCGGTGTCGTTGGTATCGAAAACGTGCCCGTCCAAAAAGCGGCCTGCATAGAAAATGTCGACGACCGAACCGGCTTTGACCGCCTCACCGGCCGGGTTTTCGACCGTTTTTTTGGCGTAAACCCCTAACACCACAGAGTCGGCCGGATTGGTGATCCCGAACTTCTCTGCCGCATAGCGTTCCACCTCTTCCCGTTCATAGAGGTAAATATCCTTGATGATTCGATTGAGGCGCATATCGACGATCATCCCCCTGTCCGGAGAGAGGTAAGACGCCGAGGGCGAATAGCCGAAATGGCTCTCCGTGCTGTACGTAAATCCGAAACCGCCCCAAAAGCCCTGACTGGGCGGGAGGTAAAGCCGTACCGAGTCACCCTCGTTCATCAGGCTCAACGCCCGAATCTGCCCCTGCGCATAGTAATACATCAGCGAGTCGGGCTTATACTGAATCTGTTCCGGCACATAATGCACCGAATAATCGAACGAGGCTCCGAAAATCTGGTGCGCCACCGCCCCCGAGCGGGTGTAAAACACATCGCCGTTCTGCTCCCGGGCGGTATAGTCGAGCAGGAACCAATAGCCCTCCCGCAATCGGCTCTTTTCGGGGCCGCGCTCCAGCCACTCCATGTAAATACCGGCGTTTTGTCCGGTCAGCCGGGGAATCCCCGGGTGGTATTTTTCCATCCACCGGTCAAAAGCACCTTTGCGGAAGGCGCTGGTGTCGAATTCGTTCTGGTCAGCGCACGAAACAGCGGCGATCGCCAAGACGAAGAGCAGGGAGATATAGCAAATCGTTTTTTTCATCAGAACTCAATATATTTTGGACTTTTCGAAGTTCCCTATTCGTTTATCTCTTTAATAATCACCTCAAAAACAACCGGCGTTCCCACTTCCAAAAAGCCGACGCTCTGCTCGCCATAGGCCAAATCCGAGGTCAGGTAGAGCAACAGCGTGTCGGCCAGTGCGGCTCCTTCAACCCCGAGGTCGATCCCCCGCAACACTTCGCCCGCGCCCTGCCGAAAGGTCAGGTTCTCCGGCGGCAGAACCACAGGGTCTTCGACCAATCCCGATTCGACGGCCAGCGTCGGGTTATTCGTGGCGAACAGGTTGCCCCGCCCATAGCCGAGCGTGCCGCTCGCACTAAACAGATAACCCGTGTATTCGATGGTCACCGCATTGCCACCGGCGACTCGCTTTGCCCCCTCCTGTCCCGGCCACGGAACAATGCGAAAAAGGTTGTGGTCACGCAACAAGGTCGCATCGGGGCTTTCGGTGAGGCTCTCCATGTATTTTTGAAACGCCTCCCGCTGAGCCGGAATGTCGATCTCCGGATCGTCCGAACAACGCCAAAAAAGCACCGACAGGAGCAAAAGCGTATATCGTATGTATCGCAGACCGTTCATTCTTTTCGGTTGTTTCGTGTCAAAGGTAGTTATTTTAATTATGAATTATGAATTATGAATTATGAATGGGGGCTTTGCCGCGCAAAAAAAGCAAGGCCGAGCAAAGATAAATAATTCATAATTAATAATTTATAATTCATTTGCGGTCGATGTAGAGGATGCCCGCGAGGTGGTCGATTTCGTGCTGAAAGATGACTGCCGTAAAGCCCTCGACTGTCTCTTCGACCCGCTGGCCGCTCTGCTCGTCGAGGTAAGAGATGACGATCGCCGTCGAGCGCGGAACGGCCTCCGTGCGATTGGGCACCGACAGACAACCTTCCCGGCCGAGGGCTTTTTCTTCCGAATAACGTTCGATCCGGGGGTTAGCATAGAAGGCAAACTCAGGTTCCGGGCGATCGTGGCGTTCCACAGCGATCAGCTGTTTGCGAATACCAACCTGCGGCGCGGCAATGCCCACCCCCTCGTTGTCGGGGTCGTTGACCGTGGCCAGCATCCGCGCTTTCAGCACGGTGTAAGTCTCCGATTGCAGGTCTTCGGCGGTCAACGGCAGGGAAAGCTCGCGCAGTTGCAACGAATCGGCCTCACAGTCGCTTTTCAGCACACGCATGACCCCCGCCTCGGCCGACCTACCGATCAACTGCCGCTCTTCGGCCGTAAAAGTGTCGTTTTTCATGACTTGAAGATGTTGAAGCGGGAGAGCACCCTATTTTTTCTCGGTATAATCAGGCTCTCTAATACCAGCAAAGCCAGCGCGATAGCTAACAGGTATTGGAACTGCTCGTTGTAATCCTCGAAAATTTGTTGGGTAAGCTCCTTTTTTTCCACCTCGTTGATCTGCTGGACAATTTCGTCCAGCCCGATACTGCGGTTGGTCGCGCGGATGTAAGCTCCGCCCGTCACCCCGGCGATCTGCTCCAACAGCGCTTCGTCCAAGCGGCTGACCACCATGTTGCCCTGCTCGTCGGTGATGTAATCGCCACCGATCAGAATGGGTGCCCCCTGGTCGGTGCCGATTCCGATTGTGTAGATTTTGATCCCCTTTTCGGCGGCTTGCTGGGCGGCGGCCACGGGGTCGTCCTCGTGGTTCTCGCCGTCGGAGATCAGGATCAGGATGCGCCCCCCCTCACTGCCCGAGGAGAACGAGAGGCTGGCCAGGTCGATCGCCGCCCCCATGGCCGTACCCTGACGGCTGACCATGTTGGGCGAAAGGTGGCGGGCAAAATTGCGCGCGGCCACATAATCCGAGGTGATGGGAAGTTGCACATAGGCATCGCCCGCAAAGACAATCAGCCCGATGCGGTCTTCGCGGAGCTGTTCGATCAGCCGGTCGATGGCCAGCTTGGTGCGTTCGAGGCGGCTGGGCTGAAAATCTTCGGCCAACATACTGTTCGACACGTCGACGGCGATCATGATCTCGACCCCCCGGCTCGAAACCTCCTTGAGTTTCGACCCGAATTGGGGGCGCGCCAACGCCACGACCACAGCGACCACGGCCAACAGGATCAGGGTGAATTTGCGGCGGATGCGTCTTGGCGAGGCCTCGGGCATCAGCTGGGCTATCGTCTCCGGGTTGCCGAAACGAGCCAACCGCCGCCGCCGCGCGCGGACATAGCCCCAATAGGCCGCCACCAACCCGGGGACGAGCAACAGGAGCCAAAAAGCGTCGGGTGTTCCAAATCTAAACATAGGCCGTTAAGGTATCCTTCTAAAGTAAAAATATCTTAATAATAACTCCAGAACAACCAATGCCAACGCCGCCAAGGCAAAGGGCATAAACCGCTCGAACCAGCGGGTTTGGCTGTCGACCTCGATTTGGGTCTTCTCCAACTGGTTGATCTCCTCGTAAATCGTCCGGAGCTTGTCGTTGTCCGTGGCTCGAAAATATTGCCCACCGGTCATCTGTGAAATTTGGGTCAAGATTTCTTCGTCGATCTCCACCGGAGCCTGTATGTAGGTGATCCGCCCATAGCCGTCGATGGCCGGGGTGGGTGCCATGCCGGTCGTTCCGATGCCGATCGTGTAGACCCGGATGCCGAAAGTCTGCGCAATCTCGGCGGCGGTCAGCGGAGCCACCTGCCCGCTGTTGTTGACCCCGTCGGTGAGCAGGATAATGACTTTGCTCGCCGCACTGCTCTTCCTCAGCCGGTTGACCGCCGTGGCCAAGCCGTTGCCGATGGCCGTCCCGTCGTCGATCATCCCCTCCCTCACGCGGCTCAGCAGGGTGATGAGCGTCGCCTTATCGGTGGTCAACGGACTTTGGGTAAAGGCTTCGCCGGCAAAGACGACCAGCCCAATCCGGTCGTTCGGGCGGTCGTTGATGAAGTTTTGGGTGATCTCTTTGGCCGCCGTGATACGGTCGGGGCGGAAGTCGCGCGCCAACATACTGCCCGAAATGTCGAGTGCCATCATGATGTCGATCCCCTCGGCGGTTGAGGTCTCGTTCGATTCGGATGTTTGCGGACGTGCCAAAGCGACAATCAGCAGAGCAATCGCCGCGCAACGCAGGACAAAGGGGAGGTGCCGCAGGTAATATTTTGCGGTACGGGTCAACCCCTCAAGCCCCTGGGTCGAGGAGACCTGTATGGCCGCACCCCCTTGCCGATTGCGATAGACATAATAGGCCACTAACGGCACCAGCACCAACAGGAGCCACAGGAGTTGCGGATTGGCTATTTTTTCAAATGAAATCATCTTTCTACCAATTCTTACCTGACTTTTGTACAACAGCTGCCTGTTGGGCATCGACCTTTTCGCGGGTCTGGTCTTCGCTGTTTTGCAAGGCGCTGAGCAGTTGTTCGGCCTCCTCGCGGCTCATTTGCCCTTGCGGGGGCGGTTGCTGACCCTCGCCCTGTTGTTCGTTCGGATCGCCGGAATCCTGATTTTGGTCTTGATCCTGCTGATCCTGATTTTGATCTTGTTGATCTTGGTTCTGATCTTGATTTTGCTGATCCTGATTTTGGTCTTGGTTCTGTTGATCTTGGTTTTGATCCTGATCCTGATCTTGGTTTTGGTCGTCGTTTCCGCCGCCACCACCGCCCTCTTCGTCTTCGAGCAGTTTTTGGACGTAAGCCAAATTAAATTTCGCCTCCTGGTCGTTCGGGTTGATGCGCAACGACTGTTTATAAGCCTCCAACGCCCCTTTCAACTTCTCTTTATCGCCCCCTGTCTTGTACTGCGAAACCTGTGCATTTCCCTGATTGTAAAGCGTCTGCGCCCACGTTTCGGGCAGGTAAGGCACTTGAGATAACTGCCCAAAACGCTCTTCGGCCTCGGCAAAGCGTCCCTGTTTGTAAAGAGCCGTGCCCAAGTTGAAATTGCCCTCGTAAGAGGCGGGGTTTTTCGAGAGCGCGCCCATGTAACGCGACTCGGCTTCTACGTAATTTTCGCGGGCGTACTCGCGGTTGCCTTGTCGCACCTTGCGCCGTTCGGGAAGCAGTTGCCCGAAAAGCACCTGCCCCATCGCGAGCAGGGCGAGGGTCATGATCCATTTCCGCATCATACCCCTCCCTCCTTTCTGTCTTCGGGTTCGGCCAGCGGGTCGGCGGCGATCCACTTGGTCTCCTCCACAAAATAATAGGCATCGTTCCACGACATTTCGTTGTCCTGAACGTCGGGCACGTATTTGGCAAATTTGACATAGTCCGCCGTCGAGAGCAGGCGTTGAATCTGCTGGTGCGACCGCGCCGGGATATGCAACTCGTTCAGTGCCTGAATGATTTCGTCCGAGGTCATCTCCCGAGCACCCACCCCATAACGCCCTTCGATGTATTCGCGCACGATGTCGGTCAGGCGGGTATAGTAGAGTTTATGGCGTTGGTTCTGCCACAATTTTTCGCTTTGCAGTTTTTCGAGTTCGCGGATGGCCGTCACGTGGGCAGGCTCGGTGGGGCGTTTGCTCCGTTTGGCTGTCGGTTTCCGCCTCTTGTTCCAGCGGTGCAAGAGCCACAGTGCCACAAAAAGCAGTTGCCCGCCCCAAAACAGGAGCATCGTCCAGCCCAACCACTCCTGCGGCAAAACGGGCGCGGGAAGCGGCGGCTTGATGTCGTGGATCGTCATGGTCGCCGTGTCGATCGGGAAAGTCTGCACGAGGAAGCGGAGCGAATCGGGCGAATGGAGCGTATCGACGATATTTTTGTCCAAAAACAGGGCCGGGAATAGCCCGAGGTTGTACATTCCCGCATCGAAGGCGGTCAACACATAGCGTTTGCGGATGGTGACCCGCCGATCCTGCCTCTCGAGCGTGTCGACCGGCAATTCGGCCAGCACCTCCACCTTGTCGCCGATCAGACCCGGTTTGCCCTCCTCGCGGATGAAGACGGGGAAGTCGATCACCTGCGTCAGGTCTTTGTCCACTTCGACCTCCAGCGTAAATTGGTCGCCGATCCAGAGCGAATCGGCGCTGACCCGGGCGCGAACCGTCGGCACGTCGACCGAGCCGCCGCTCTGAGCTGCTCCCCCGAACGCGCTCCCGAAAAGGAGTGCCAATAAGATATATGTCAGCCGTTTGTTCATCGTTGGGCAAAAAGTTGGATTAACGATTGAACATAGTCGCCGTCCGTGGCCACCGACACGTGGTCGATCCGGCGGCGGTTGAGGGTTTTGTCGATGACCTGTGAATCGGCCTGCCACCGCCGGTTATAAGCCTCGCGCGCCCGAGCCGAGGAGGAGTCGAACCAAATTTTTCGCCCCGTTTCGGCATCTTTCATCTCAATGATCCCCACGTCGGGCAGGGTCGTCTCGCGGGGGTCATAGACCCGAATCCCTACCAAATCGTGCTTGCCCGAGGCAATTTTGATCGCCTCATCGAAACGCGCCGCACCGGCCTCGGTGTCCATGAAATCGGAGAGTACAAAGGCTGTGACGTGTTTTTTGGTGATGTTGGTCAAAAAGCGAAAGGCCTGCGACAGGTCGGTGCCCGTGCTTTGGGGCACGAAGTCGATCAGTTCGTGGATGATCGTCAGCACGTGTTTGCGCCCCTTTTTGGGCGGGATGTATTTTTCGATCCGGTCGCTGAAAAAGATACAGCCGATCTTGTCGTTGTTCGAGGCGGCCGAAAAGGCCAACACGGCGGCGATCTCGGTCATCATGTTTTTTTTCAGCTTGTCGGTGGTGCCGAACAGGCGCGAGCCGCTCACGTCGACCAACAGCATCAGGGTCAATTCGCGCTCTTCCTCATACGTTTTGATGTGCGCCGCACCGGTGCGGGCGGTCACATTCCAGTCGATGTCGCGAATGTCGTCGCCGATGCGGTATTCGCGCACCTCGCTAAAGGCCATACCGCGCCCCTTGAAGGCACTGTGGTATTTCCCCGCGAAGATCTCGTTGCTCAACCCTCGGGTTTTGATCTCGATCTTGCGAACTTGTTTGATGATTTCCGCGCTGTCTGACATGGAAAAAGCGATTAAGGCACTTCGACGTTGTTCAGGATTTCGGTGATGATGTCCTCGCTGGTCACGTTGTCGGCCTCGGCCTCGTAGGTCAGCCCGATTCGGTGGCGCAACACGTCGTAGCTCACCGCCCGCACATCTTCCGGAATCACATAGCCCCGGCGTTTGATGAAAGCATAGCTCCGCGCCGCCTTGGCCAAGCTGATGCTTGCCCGGGGCGAGCCGCCATAGCTAATCATACCGGCCAGATTTTCTAACTGGTAATCGGCGGGCTGACGGGTGGCGAAGATGATGTCGATGATGTATTTTTGAATTTTTTCGTCCATATAGACCTCCTCGACCACGCTCCGTGCCCGCAAAATGCTCTCGGGCGAGATCACCTTGTTGGCCTGGGGGAACGAACTGCCCATCATGTTCATGCGGACAATCGCCATCTCCTCCTCCTTTTTCGGATAGGTAATCTTGGCCTTAATCAGGAAACGGTCGACCTGCGCTTCGGGCAGGGGGTAGGTGCCCTCCTGTTCCAGCGGGTTTTGGGTGGCCAGCACCAAAAAGGGCTGAGGCAGGGGATAGGTTTGGTCGCCGATGGTCACCTGCCGCTCCTGCATCGCTTCGAGCAGGGCACTTTGCACCTTGGCCGGAGAGCGGTTGATTTCGTCGGCCAGCACGAAGTTGGCGAAGATCGGCCCCTTTTTGACCGAAAATTCCTCTCTCTTTTGGCTGTAAATCTCCGTACCAATCAAGTCGGCGGGCAAGAGGTCGGGCGTAAACTGGATGCGGCTGAATTTGGCATCGACCGCTTGGGCCAGCGTCGTGATGGCGAGGGTTTTGGCCAACCCCGGAACCCCTTCGAGCAGGACGTGTCCGTTAGAAAGCAGGCCGATCAACAGGCTGTCGATCAGGTGGCGTTGCCCGACGATGACCTTGCTCATCTCCAGATTCAGCAGGTCGACAAAACTGCTCTCGCGCTCGATCCGCTCGTTCAGTTGTTGGATATTGACTGTTTCGCTCATATTTATTTTTTTTGGACGTTCGGTTTCTTTAACGCAACGTAAAGCGTACAAAATTATTATAATTTTTGTAATTTTTTGTCACGCTTTCGCCAGACTTTGTATCTTCGTGCCATGAACCCCGGCAAAATATACCTGATTCCGACCCCGATCGGCGAGACGGAGCCATCCGATGTCACCCCGCTGGGGAACCAACAGACGATCCGGAGCCTCGATTATTTCGTGGTCGAAAACCTCCGTTCGGCGCGCCGTTTTCTTCGCCGGGCAGGGGTCGAAAGGCCGATCGACGACCTGCGCTTGGAAGAACTCAACGAGCATACGCCCCCCGAGGCGATCGAGGCCCTGTTGCGCCCCGTTTTGCAGGGCCAAAGCGCGGGGATCATCTCCGAAGCCGGCGTTCCGGCGGTGGCCGATCCGGGAGCCGATTTGGTCGCGCTGGCTCACCGCCACGGGGTCGAGATTGTGCCGTTGGTCGGCCCTTCGTCGATCCTGTTGGCCGTCATGGCCTCGGGGCTTAACGGACAATCGTTTGCCTTCAACGGTTATCTGCCCATCAAACAACCCGAGCGCAACCGCGCCATCCGCCTCTATGAGGAGCGCGCCCTGCGGGAGAACCAGTCCCAATTTTTCATCGAAGCCCCCTATCGAAACACCAAACTCTTTGACGACCTGATAGTCTGCCTCGGCGCAGAAACCCGCCTGACGGTGGCCGTCGACATCCTTCAGCCCGATCAGCTGATCCGCACCCGGCGCGTGGCCGAATGGAAAAAAGAAAAACCGGACATCAACAAACGTCCGGCTATCTTTGGGATTGGGCGGTAAACCTGAAAAGGGTTCTTAGAAATGATAGCCCAAACTCAAGGCGAGTTGATTCCGATTCTGATTCAGACCAATATCATAACCCGCTTCGAGTGATAAGATACCTAACTTTATTCCCGCACCCAATCCGAGTTGCAGGTCGAAGTTCTGAGCCGCAAGACTCACATTATATCTCGGTCCTGCCAAAACATAGAAGCTCCTCTCGTTGCCTAAATCAAAAGCATACTTCAAATCAAGAGGAAAAGCAAGCGTATGATCCTCCACTCTTTCATTACCTGTCTCACCATTCAAGTAGAGATAATTAATACCCAAACGAATCGAAAGGCCTCCGGACAGCGCGGCGTCATAATTGATACCCGCGAGTAGGCCGATTTGCTCGATCGACACTTCTTTAGACCCAGATACAATGTTATAGTGAGTTGCATATCCAAGTCCATGTTGGTTTATATAGGTTGATCTTTTTGTAACTTCGCTCTGAGTACCCACAACACCCAACTTAATGCCAACCTGGGCACTCGCACTTGTGGTTACAAAAACCATAGCCACAATCAAAACGGCCTGAATTGCTCTTTTCATCATTATCCTACTTTAAATATTCCGGATAAAACACAATATTCACCCCATTCTTCGAGAGAACCAACGGTTTCCACGCCGTGTTCCGGTAGGCGGCGTTGTCGTAAGGTACGGCTTGCGGGATGCCCGAACCGTCCTCCAGCGAGAGGGCCAATTCGCGCATGGTCTCCACATAATCGCGGTGCAACACCCCGCCGTCGATGTAAACATAGTGCCCGCAGTAAATTTTGTCGATCCCCTTGTCCATCTCGGCCAAGATTTTATCGCACGTGGCGATGTAGGTGGCGATCGGCGCGGAGGGCTGAAGTTGCAACCACACGTCGTTCGACCCGACCGCGTCGCCCGAATAGCAGATACCCGCCGCACGATCGAGCAGACAAATCTCGCCAGGCGTATGTGCCGGGGCGTGGAGCACCTCCAATTGGGTACCGCCCAAATCAAAGACATCGCCTTCGGCCACATAATTCACCTTGCCCGTGTAGCCCCGCAGACCCAGTACGGTGTCGGCCGGGTGGAAATAAATCTCGTCGAAATAGCGGATATTCCCCGCGTGGTCGCTGTGCAGGTGGGTCAGGATGACATCCAACGGCTTGTCGGTGATCCCGGTCACAATTTCATCGAGGCCGTCGATGCTGGTACCCGTGTCGATCAATGCCGCGCGGTCGTCGCCCTCGACGATGTAAATCGTTGTGTTGTCGGACGTTTCGCCGACCCAAGCATTTTCTTCCAATTGGGTGATCCGCAGTTGGTCGTTTTCAAAGACCACCTCGCCGATCTGGGCGTTGTTGCTCCCGGAGCAAGAGGTAAGAAACAAGCTGGCGGAAAATAGGATAAAAAGCGATTTTTTCATGGTTGCAAAGGAATTGGGTTGTTGTTAATTGGGGAACAAGGTACGATTTTTCTTCCGTTTATCCAACCTGAACTACTCCTTTTCAATCAAAGGTTTAAACCCTTCGCCATAAATTTCGTGGGCATCCATAACCACCATAAAGGCGCGCGGGTCGATTTGGCGGATGTAATCCTGCACGATGGGCAGTTCGCTCCGGTCGAGCACCACGAAGATCATATCCTTGTCCTGCATCGAATACATCCCGGTCGAATGGATATAGGTGCCTCCACGATCCAATTTTTCGATGATAAGCCCCCGGATCAGTTCGTGTTTTTCAGAGATGATAAACAGGAGTTTGTTCGACCCGGCTCCGTCGAGCACATAGTCGACCATCTTGGTCGAAACATAGATGGTGATGAGCGAATAGAGCGGGATGCGCCAGTCGCGGAGCACAAACAGCCCCAACAGAACCACGCAGGAATCGACGATCAGCAGGGCGCGCGGGACGGGCACCCTCGTAAATTTATGCACGATCATCGCGATGATGTCCGTCCCGCCCGAAGTGGCGTGGGTGCGTATGATAAGCCCCATGCCGAGGCCGATAAGCATCCCCCCGAAGATGCAGGACAACAGGATATCGTTGCTCAGGTTGATGCTTCCGTGGAGCATCGTGGCCGGGTCTTCTCCGACACAAAATGTCAGCGCGTTCATCATCAGCGGGGTGAGCAGGGCGGAGACAATGGTTCTTGATCCGAATTTCGCCCCGAACACCCAAAAGGCGATCAGCAGGAGCGGGATGTCGAGGATCAGCCCGAAAGTCCCCACCTGAATGTTCGGAAACAGGTAATGCAGGACGATCCCCGTCCCGTAAATCCCGCCCGGTACGATGCGGTACGGGTTGATAAACAGAACGAAACCTGCCGAGATCGAAAGGGATCCCAAAAGGATGTAAGCCCACGATCGGAACCACCGCAAGGAGAAACGTTTGTAGGGAAACAAAATATGATCGAACATAGCGTGTTAAATTTTATGCAAATATATAGCATTTTGTTTGTTTTAAAAAGCACAAAGCCACAAAATCTTCCCATAATAGATTAACTTTGTATTCGCTATGTCCTAAAAATTGAAAATTGTATGTTATTAAATGCACTCCTTATCTTCATCGCTTATTTGTTAGGCTCCATCCCGAGCGCGGTGTGGATCAGCCGGAAATATTATGGGATTGATATTCGCCAGTACGGCAGTAAAAACGCCGGAGCCACCAATATGCTCCGTGTGTTGGGGAAGCGCGCGGCTCTGCCTGTCTTTGCCATCGACATGGCCAAAGGCTTTGTGGCGGTACAATTGGCCTATTATTCGGGCTATATGTTAGGCAGTGAGTCGATGTTTGTGATGAAAATCGTGCTGGTCGGGGCGGCGGTCTTGGGGCATATCTTTCCGCTGTTTGCCGGGTTTCGGGGCGGCAAAGGGGTGGCCACGCTGGCCGGAGCCGTGTTGGGGGTCTATCCACCGGCCGTTTTGCTCTGCCTGGCGACTTTTTTGGTCGTTTTGCTCTTTACCCATTATGTCTCGCTCGGCTCGATGATCGCCGGGGTAATGTTCCCGATTTATACCTATTTTGTCTTCGGCGAACGCTCCCGGGTGTTGATTTGGTTCGGTGTTGCGGTGGCGGTGCTGTTGCTTTTCACCCACCGGAAAAATACCAAACGCCTGCTCAGCGGCACCGAATCCAAAACCTATATCTTCAAAAAACGCCCCTACCGCCCCCGCCGCCGGGGACAAAATCAAGGGGAATAACCCGAACTTATCATGCAAGGAAAAGGAGAAATCATCATCTACCAAGCACCCGACGGCACGACCGATCTGGATGTGAGGCTGGAAAACGACACGGTGTGGCTGACGCAAGCCCAAATGATTGAATTGTTTGCGCGCGAACGTTCCGTTATAACCAAGCATATCAACAACATATTCAAGGAGGGAGAACTGGAAGAAAAAAGCAATGTGCAATATTTGCACATTGCAAATTCGGACAAACCCGTCAGGTTTTACACGCTTGATGTCATCATCTCTGTCGGTTACCGGGTTAAATCGCATCGGGGCACCCAATTCCGCATCTGGGCCAATAAGGTGCTCAAAGAGTACCTGATTAAGGGCTATGCCGTGCACGACAAGATCAAGGCACAACAATATGAAGATTTACGGCAAACGGTTCAGTTGCTCTCGAATGTGATTCAACGGAAAGAGTTGGATGCCGACGAAGCGACCGGCCTGTTGCGGGTCATTACCGACTATACGTATGCTTTGGACACGCTGGACAGGTACGACTATCAGCAACTGACGGTGGAAAATACAACTGTCGGCTCGCCTTTTCAGGCTACTTATGAAAATGCCATGCAAGCCATTGATGTTCTGCGTCAAAAGTTTGGCAGTGGCGGAATGTTTGGCAACGAAAAGGATCACTCTTTCCAAAGCTCGATTGCCACGATTTACCAAACTTTCGGCGGTGCAGACCTCTATCCGAGCATCGAGGAAAAGGCGGCCATGTTGCTCTATTTGGTCACGAAAAACCATTCGTTTAGCGACGGCAACAAGCGCATCGCCGCTTTTTTATTCCTGTGGTTCATGGAGAAAACCGGCATCCTTTATCGTTCGGACGGAAGCAAACGGATGGAAAACAACACGTTAGTTGCCCTCACGTTGATGATCGCCGAAAGCCGTACCGAAGAGAAAGATGTGATGGTCAAGGTGATTGTCAATCTAATCAATAAGAACAATTAATTGAACACAATTCAACTCATTTCCCTGCTTGCAGTTACGCTGTTTTACGCGATCTATTTTCAGCGGCAGTTTGCGCTGAGGCGGCGCGGGATTCGTGCTGACCGGCTGGGCAAGGGGCAAAAAGAGCGCAAGACCCGCCGGGTCGAGGCGGTGTTGTTAGCGGTTTCGTGGTCGATGCCCGTGGCGCAATATGCGAGCATCCTCGCCGATTGGGGCTGTGCCGAGGCTCCGGCGTGGTTCGGGTGGACGGGCGTGGTAGTGGCTTTTGCCGGGGCGGTTTGCTTCGGGCTGGCCGTAGCGGCCATGCAGGAGAATTGGCGCGCAGGAATCGACGCTTCGCAAAAAACCGAGCTGGTCACCCGGGGCATTTACCGCATCAGCCGCAACCCGGCCTTTGTGGGGTTCGACCTGCTATATATAGGTACGGCCATAGCCTTTCCGAACCTGGTTTTGATCGGGCTGACACTTGTGGCCGTGACGGTTTTTCACCTGCAAATCAGGCAGGAAGAGCACTATATGCGCACCGTTTTCGGGACGGATTATGCCGACTATGCGCGAAAAACAAGGCGATATTTAGGGAACTCCTAAAAATCCAAAATACTGCGTTACGCTCCCTCGGAAAAATGCTCGAGTACGTTTAGTACACTGCGCTTTTTCCTCGGTCGCAAGCCTTGTCTTTTGAATTTTTAGAAGCCCCCTATGATGAAGAAAAGCCACGCGAAATAATCCACGTGGCTCCTCTTTCTGTTAGGAGTTTCAAAAAATTCAAAAGACAAGGCTTGCGACCGAGGAAAAAGCGCAGTGTACTAAACGTACTCGAGCATTTTTCCGAGGGAGCGTAACGCAGTATTTTGGATTTTTTGAAGCTCCTATTTACTTGCTTAGCTCGGTGATCAAGCTCTTTGCCTGAGCGGCAGAGTTTCCGGCGGTCACTTTGCGGAAGGCTTCGATCGCTTTGGCCGTATTGCCCTGATTCTGATAGGCTGCGCCCAACATGAAATATGCGTCCGATTTGAGGGCTTCGTCAGTCTGCGCCTCGGCGGTCGCTTCGCCATATTCGATCACAGCGGCGTAATTTTTCAAGTTGTTGACCGTCTGCAAACGCATCATCGAGGCCATGGTGTTGGTCGAATCGGCTTCGATGGCCAACGCGGTCAGGCGGAGCACTTCGTCGGTGTTATCGGCAGTGGCCGCTTCGCTGGCTTTGGCCAAGATAGCTAAGCCCAACTCCTCTTTGGCCGTGGCGGCGGCTTCGGCATAGCGGCTGTGGCGGCTTTCGAGCGCGATGATCTTGTTGTAAGTTTCAACCGCTTTGTCCAGGTTGCCGACCTTGTCGTAACTGCGCGCCAAGTTCAACCCCATGTCGGTGTTGGTGTCGTCGGCGGCGAAGCCCTGCGAGAAGATGCCGATGGCTTCCTCGTACCGCTCGTTATTATAGGCATCGGCTCCCGAAACGAAATAGACCTGCCCCAACCGTTGAGCGGCCTGGCGCATGATTTGGGCGTTGCCGTAGAGTTCTGCGCGGTCGCGAGTTTGGGTAAACATTTCGATGGCACCGGTGTAGTTTTGTTGTGTCGCCATCGCCAAGCCTTGTTGCATGAGGCATGCCAAGTATAAAGTCTGAGACTGGTTGACGATCTGTTGGGCATCCGGCCCTGCCTCTGCCCCTTGTTGGATTGCCTCTTCGAACAGCGTGGCCGCTTTGGCAAAATCTTTGGCCTGATAAGCCGCTCCGGCTTCGTTGTATTTGGCCGTTACCTCTTCGACCGTTTGAGCCGAAACACTTGCGGTCAACGCCGTTGCCGCGAAAAGCAGTGCAATGATTTTAAACTTATTCATCTGATTTTTTATTTTAAAAGATTTTTCCCAATTTTCATCATGCAAAAATAGAACTTTTTACCAACAATCAAAATTTAATCCTTTTTTAATTTTCCAGGGGGGCTTCTAAAAAATCCAAAAGACAAGGCTTGTGACCGAGGGAAAAGCGCAGTGTACTTAACGTACATGAGCATTTTCACGAGGGAGCGTAACGCAGTATGTTGGATTTTTTGAAGCCCCTACTGTCTTTTTGACCGAAAGAAGTCGGTCATCAAAGCCGCACACTCCTCGGCCAAAACCCCCTTGCTCCAGCGGGTTTTGGGGTGCAAAAGCGGGTGGGCGCAGGTGGTAAAGCCCCGTTTGGGGTCATCGGCTCCGAAGACAATCCGCCCCAATTGCGCCCAATAAGCCGCCGAGGCGCACATCGGGCAAGGTTCGACCGTCACATAGAGCGTACATTCGGGCAGGTATTTGCCCCCGATCGCACCGGTTGCGGCCGTGATGGCCTGCATCTCGGCGTGGGCCGTTGGGTCGTTCAGCGTCTCCACCAAATTGTGCGCCCGCGCCACCACACGCCCCCCGCAAACGACCACCGCCCCGATCGGTACCTCGTTTTGGGCTAACGCCATTTGAGCTTGGGCTATTGCCTGCCGCATAAAAAAAATATCCCCGTTTTGCTCGTTATCCATTTATCCGCTATCTTTGAGCACCTTAAAACATACAAAAGTAGCATAAAAATGTATAGAACACACACCTGTGGAGAATTACGGGCAACCGATATAGACCAAACGGTCGTTTTGGCCGGCTGGGTTCAGAAAGTGCGCAACCTCGGGGGAATGATTTTCATCGACCTGCGCGACCGCTATGGGATCACCCAGTTGACGGTCGACGAACACGCCACCGCCCAGCTGAAAGAGGCGGCGAGCGGCCTCGGGCGCGAATTTGTGATCCAAGCGACCGGCAAGGTCGTCGAACGCACGGCCAAAAACCCGAAGATGGCCACGGGCGACATCGAGGTCATTTTGGAGCAGGTGACCCTGCTGAATGCCTCTGAAATTCCGCCCTTTACGATCGAAGAACAGAGCGACGGGGGCGACGAAATCCGGATGCGGTACCGTTACCTCGACCTGCGCCGCAAGCCATTGCAACAGGCCATGATGTTGCGCCATAGGATGGCTCAGATCGTGCGCAACTATTTGGACAAGGAGGGTTTCCTGGAGATCGAAACGCCCTACCTGATTAAATCGACCCCGGAAGGGGCGCGCGATTTTATTGTCCCCTCGCGCATGAATCCGGGCGAATTTTACGCCCTGCCCCAATCGCCGCAGACGTTCAAACAACTGCTGATGGTCTCGGGATACGACCGCTATTTCCAAATTGTGCGCTGTTTCCGCGACGAAGACCTGCGTGCCGACCGTCAGCCTGAATTTACGCAGATCGACTGCGAAATGGCTTTCGTCGATCAGGAAGATGTGCTCGGCACCTTCGAGGGAATGGCCAAAATGCTCTTCCGCGAGGTCTTGGGGGTTGAATTGGAGGGCGCCTTCCCGCGCATGAGCTGGCAGGAGGCGATGGAATATTATGGCTCGGACAAGCCCGACATCCGTTTCGGGATGCGCTTTTGCGAGATCACACACCAGGTCAAAGGACGCAATTTCCCGGTGTTCGATGCGGCAGAATATGTCGGGGCGATCTGCGCCACCGGTGCCGCCGGGTACACCCGCAAACAGCTTGACGCGCTGACCGACTATGTGAAACGTCCGCAAATCGGTGCCAAAGGGATGGTTTACATCCGTTGCGAGGCCGACGGAAGCTACAAATCGAGCGTCGACAAATTTTATAACGCCGACGACCTGCGGGCGATCGCCGAAAAGGCCGATGCCCAACCGGGTGACCTGATCCTCGTCCTCTCTGGCGACAAAAAACAGACGCTCAACGCCTTAGGTGAATTGCGTTTGGAGGTCGGCAACCAACTCGGCCTGCGCGATAAGACGAAATTCGCCCCGTTGTGGGTGGTCGACTTTCCGTTGTTGGAGTGGGACGCTGAAACGGCTCGTTTTTACGCCATGCACCACCCCTTTACCTCGCCCAAGGCGGAGGACATCCCGCTGTTGGCGACCGATCCGGGGCGTGTGCGCGCCAACGCTTATGACTTTGTGGTCAATGGGGTTGAGATCGGCGGTGGGTCAATCCGCATCCACGACTCGGCCTTGCAGGCGCAAATGTTTCAGCTCTTGGGCTTTACGACCGAAGAGGCGCAGGCGCAATTCGGCTTCCTGATGAACGCCTTCCGGTTCGGCGCGCCGCCCCACGGGGGGATCGCCTTTGGCTTCGACCGCTTCTGCTCGCTTTTCGGCGGTGCCGATTCGATCCGCGACTACATCGCCTTCCCAAAAAACAACGCCGGGCGCGACGTGATGATCGACTCGCCCGCACCCGTGGCCAGCGCGCAATTGGATGAATTATTTATCAACATAAAGCCTCTACCTGGGAACTCCTAAAAGCCCAAAATACTGCGTTACGCTCCCTCGCCAAAATGCTCGAGTACGTTTAGTACACTGCGCTTTTGTCTCGGTCGCAAGCCTTGTCTTTTGGCCTTTTAGAAGCTCCCCCAAATGATAAATGGTATGGATTTTATCAAAATAAGTATCCTCGACATCCTCGACATCTTTTTGGTGGCGTTGTTGATCTATCAGCTCTATCGGCTGGTGCGGCGGACCAACGCCATGAGCATTTTTGCCGGGATACTGATGATTTACCTGCTGTGGGTGGTGGTTCGGATGCTCGACATGGAGTTGCTCAGCATGATCCTCGGACAGGTGATTGGGGTCGGGGTCATTGCCATCGTGATTGTCTTTCAGCCCGAAATCCGCAAATTTCTCTTCCTGTTGGGCGAGCGGTATGGCCGGCGGAACAAGTTTATTCAGCGGATTTTTTTTCCGAATAAGATCGTCTCCAACGGTGGTTGGATCGAAGAGCTGATTGTTGCCTGCCGCCACATGGCCCGGACAAATACCGGCGCGCTGATCGTCATTCGCCGGGGCAGTGAGCTGGACGAATACATGGAGCAGGGCGTTCAGGTCGATGCCAAGATTTCGAGCGAACTCGTTGAAAATATCTTCTTCAAAAACACCCCCTTGCACGACGGGGCGGTGGTGATCGAGAACCAGCGGATTCGCGCCGCGCGCTGTATCCTGCCGGTTTCGGAACGGACAGACATCCCGCCCTATTACGGCACACGCCACCGCGCGGCGTTGGGTATCAGCGAAGTAACCGATGCGGTGGTCATCGTCGTCTCCGAAGAGCGCGGCCAAATCTCCTTGGCCATCGACGACCGCATCACCCCCAACCTCAAAGAGGAACGCCTCCGTGAACTGCTCAACGAGGCCTTTGAAATAGTACCTAAAAAATAGTTGTTAATTCCGCCCTGGGATAATAGTGCGACAGGATTTCGGGGTAGGAATAGCCGTGCGCGCCCATCACGGCGGCACCGATTTGGCACAAGCCGACCCCATGGCCCCAACCGGCTCCCTTGAGCCGAAAAACTTTTTCGGAGCCACGCATCTCGGTATCCACAACAAAGGCCGCGCTGTACAGGTGCGAGGGCGAGAGGGCGCGGCGGATGACCAACTCCTTGCCAAGGGTCAACGTGCGCCGGGTGCCGACGATTTGCAGGCGAATTAGCCGCCCGGCGGTACTCCGCTCCAGCGGGATCAAGGCTTCGATGCGCCCCAAATCGACCCCCAACCGCTGTTTGACCCATTCCGAAAGCTCGGCTTGCGTGTATTCGACCTGCCAACGGTAAAAATCGGGCGTTTGTTGGTCGTACCGGTTCAGCACGGTGCCGAGCAGTTCCCGGTCGGCGGTGTGGCAAAAGGCCGCCGGAGTGGTTTCGATCCACCGGCGCGCCGCCTCTTCGCCGGAAAGGTCGGGGAGCGCGGGCGGCGGAATCATATCCCGCACCGGCCTCAGGTAGGGGTGCGCGACCGGTTCCCACACGTTTTCAAAGGCCTCGGTCACTCCTCCGCAACATTTGGAATAGCGCGCATCGCAAATCGCCCCGCCGAAGGTCAGCACCTGCCCCCGAGTGGCCTCGATCGCCCGGGCGACCTGCCCGGAGCGGATGCGGGTAATGCCCTGATAACGTTGACAATGGTCGTCGGCGCAGACATCGAACCGGTCGTGCTCCTGACGGTCGTACCAGCGGATGTATTCGGCATCCTCCTCCCTCGGCGCGTCGGCAAAAGCCGCGTGATCGCCCTTTTTTTCCCGGTTCAGCACCTGCGAGAGCAACCAACTGCGCGAAATCACGGCATGGGCCTTCAATGCCTCGGGCGGCGAATCGGCACTCATCTCCGAGGAGATGACGCTTTGCAGGTACTCCTCGACCCCGATCACGTTGACCGCCGTCAACCGCTCTCCCTCGGCAATGATGCGTAGGGTGCCTCGAAAATGCTGGTTCTCTGCCTGTTCCCAATGAAATGCCTTGCCGATCACCACGCCCGACAGCTCGAAAAAGGCCTCCGGCGAGGTGGGAACAAAGCTCCGTTCGGAAAAATCCACCGCCCAGCTGAACCGTTGCTCGCCGCTTGCAGGCAAACCGGTGAGCGAGTCGATAAAATCGCCGTGCAGGACAAAGCGAAGCTCCGCCGCCGAAAGGATGCCGACAGTTATTTCAGGTTCTCGGTCAAACATCGTTTTAAAAATTCCTTCATTGTTTCCCATTGGGCGGCATCCGGCACCACCTGCCCTAATAGAGCGGTGATTGTCTCCTCGTTCGCCCGTTCATAATCTTCCGGGCGGACGGTAATCAGCACCCCGGCCATGTCGATCGCCCCGGGGCTTAGCAGAAATTGCTCAGTGCCAGTGGCATAGTACTCCGCCGGACGATGGGCGGTACGGGGAAAAAGGACGAGAATATACTCCTGAGCCTCCTTCCAGCACAAGGCGTTGACTTGCGCCTCATCATCGTCTGTTTCTTTTGATTTACAGGAAGTTGCCTGCTTCAGGCAAACAAGAACTTCCTCTCCCGCTCGGGCGACCGCTTGCCCCTCGCTCCCCCAGATCCGAATCGCCGGGCGTAGGTAATGGTCTATGCCACAAACTGAAACGTGCTCGTCCCGAAAGATTTCTGTCGTCTCGGGCCATGCGGGAAGCTCCGCCTCGGCAGGCAATACGCCTCGGCCAACCGCCTGAAAATGAAAATGGTCGGGTGCCGAAGCTCCACTGCGCGCGCCGTTGAAAGTAAGAACAAATCCGGGCAACTCCCCAGCCAACTGCACCATATCATGCACCCGTCCGGTCAGCCGTTGGGGCGTATGTTCTCGGGCGGGCAGGGTCAGGTGGCGCGCAAAAATGGGATAGGGGTTGACCAACAGCTCGTACCCCTCCCACCGAACGGCTCGTTGCTCCGCCGGGCGGTTTTCCGGGCAGAGGAAGCAGGGACGCTCCTCGGGAGCCTCGACCCGCGCCGTGGTCGATCGCACCCGCTCGGGGTTGAACTGCACCCCCACGGAAAACGCGTCGAACGAGAGGGTTTTGCTCCGAATCCGGCGCAAGGCCGCATAATTCCTCCGCGCGGTCTCCCACGATGTGGTCTGCTCGGCGATCAGCCGTTCTACGTCCTGTTGCAGGTTATTCATTTTTGTTAAGCTGTTGACGGGCAAGCAATTCTATGGTGCGGAGCGAATCTTTGTACACATTGTTGGCGTTGACCTTCTCGATGCTCAGGGCGGCATCGGAGTTACCCTCCCAGCGGCGGCAGAGGTACAACGGCTCGTAAATGCGCCCGATCCGGTAACGTCGCGAGAGCGTCAGCCCCACGGCGTAATCCTCTCCATAAGAGGTGTTTGGCAGGCGATTTTCCCGCAACAGAGGGGTGTAAAAAGCGCGCGGAGCACCTAAACCGTTGATCCGCAGGGCGTTGTTGGCACCGTTCTCCGCGCTCCACTCCCGGTGGTCGATCAACCCCGGAGGTAAAGGACGTAACTCAAAGTCAGTCATCTGATAACTCCCGATCACCATGGCGCATTTTTCGCGGTAAAAGGTGTCGGCGATGCGTTGCAGCGTGTCGGGGCTATTATACAGGTCGTCGCTATCAAGCTGTACGGCGAATCGGCCACAACGGGGCGAACTTACCGCCTCGTTCCAACAGCCGCCGATGCCCAGCGCAGTGCTCTCCGGGATGAGATGCACCAGCCTTTTGTCTTCTGCGACAAGCTGTTGCAGAATTTCCGTCGTGCCGTCCGTGGAGTGATTATCCACGACAATCACATTAAACGGTTTTTCAGTTTCTTGCGCGAGGGCCGAGCGGACAGCGTCGCCGATGGTCTTGGCCCGGTTGCGCACGGGGATGATGACACTGCACTCGACCGGGAAATCCCCGGCGGCAACCTCCGTGTCGGGGCGCGTGGCAGGCAACCAGCCGCCAATGGCCTTCAGGTGCGCGGTGCAGGCCTGCTCCATCTCGATTTGCACCTCGCGGTTTCGGGGGTCGACGTAATCGAACTGCTTCTCGCCCGAGAGGCGGGAGTCGCTCTCAGTGGCCGTGTACAGAAATTCAGGCAGGTGAAAAATAGTCCCCAACCGCGACAGCCTCAGCCGCAGGTCGTACCGGGCGGCAAAATGCCAATCCGTATCACACTGAGCAACAGCATTTTTTACTACCTCAGCCCGATAAAGCACCGCCGGCCCGAAATCAAAATCATCGCGCAGGCTCCCCGCCTGGTACCCGATCGTTGGGTGAGGCGTTCGCTCCGACCCGCCGCCGACATAAAAATCGGCATAGACCACCACAGCCCCCGTATCCTCGGCCACCCGCACCCAACGGTCGAGCGACCCCGGCGCAAAATCAACCGCCAACCCCTCCTGAACCAACAGCAAATAAGGGGTCTCAATCCGATCGACCAACCGACGAAGTGCCTCGCTCCCACACAACGCAGGAAACGGTACAAGGGTAATATCCGGGTGCATAGGCTGTTTTCTTTTCTCTCAAAGGTATAAATTTTCTGTTATTTTTTCAGCCTCGAACTGTTCTCGCGCCGCCTTTAACTGCCGCTTTTAGAAAGCGGCGCAAATCGTCGCCTTTTGTAAAAGGCGACACCGAAAACTTTTGTGCTTGCCTTTGCAGGGCGATCATCTCTCCGAGACCACGTCATATTTTCCATGTCCCCCTGCCCTCCAAGCGAGCTTGGGGCGGGACATGAAAAACAAGACACATTCGCCCTGTGGGCGAATGTGATCGCCCTGAAAAACCAATTCACATCAATCTCCCTGTGTCTCCTCCTCCCTCCTGAAAAATAAACAAGGGGATTAATAGCGGTATTCTGCTGGAAATTGTTTACTTTTACTATTCAAATCAATCTGAAAACCATAAAATCTACAAACCATGAAAAAAATAAAAATGGGTATCATCGGCACCGGGATCATTGCCGAAAAAATGGCGACGACAATCCGCGAAATGCCCGATGTGGAGGCGTATGCGGTGGGTTCTCGGTCGCAGGAAAAGGCACAAGCCTTTGCCGACCAATGGGGTTTTGCCCGCGCGTATGGCTCTTATACCGAGCTTTTTAAAGACCCGGCGGTCGAGCTGGTTTACATCGC
>JAISHQ010000088.1 GCA_031262465.1 Rikenellaceae bacterium | reverse complement strand
TCGATCCGCGTGGCTCCGCCCACCGACGGCCTTTTCGGCGACAACCGCTCGGACGAAGATCAGATCGGGGCCTCGTACCCCGAGCTGGAATGGGCTATGGAGCAGGCCGAAAGCGGTGCTCGCGCCGAAGATTTCACCGGCCGACGGCGCGAAGTGTTCGAGATATTCCAACGCCGCAACCGCGCTAACCGCCACAAAATGGAGGGCATCCCCGTCTGTAAAATCCCGGAAGGGATGAAACGATAAAGCCAACGAACCACCATGAATAGAGTTGCATTTTTTGCTTTAGCCACCCTGCTTGCGCTCGGCGCAATGATCTCTTGCGAAAAAGAGCCGATAAAGGCGATCGCGATCAAATCGGATCAGCAGACCACCCAAACCGTCTTTGCCGATGACGAAAAAGGATCGAGCACGGTATCCTTTACCACGACCAGTGCATGGACATCCTCCATCAGCGAGACCCGTGCCGAAGGCTCGTGGGTCAGCATCAACCCCTCCAGCGGCGATGCGGCAGGCGATTACACGATCGCGATAACGCTCGAACCGAACTATACCGATGTCGACCGCTCGGCGACCATTCTTATCACTTCGGGCGGCGAAAGCCTCCCGATCACCGTCACCCAAAAAGCGGTGACCGAAACGGGCGAAAAACCCGTTGACCCCAACACGGACATCCTAACCTTGATCCCCGACCCCGTCTTTTTGGCCTATTGCCAAGAACAAATGCCAGAGTGGGACACCGACAGCAACGGAAAACTCTCCTATGCCGAGGCGGCGGCGGTGGAAAGAATAGATTGTCGCCAGACGGAAGAATATACGGGAGCGAAGATCAAGTCCTTGTCCGGAATCGAGTATTTCACCGGACTGATCTACCTGATATGCGCCTATAACGAACTTGCCTCGCTGGACGTATCCAAGAATACGGATTTGACCCTATTGGTCTGCGAAAACAATTCAATCGCTTCGCTTGATTTGTCGAAAAACAGCGCTTTGACCCTATTGGTCTGCGGAAACAATTCAATCGCTTCGCTTGATTTATCGAAAAATACCGTTTTGACCGAATTGGACTGCTCTCAGAATCAACTCACGACGCTGGATTTGTCTCAAAATACCGCGTTGACACTTTTGTACTGCTTTGGCAATCAACTCTCCTCGCTGGATGTGTCGAAAAATACTGGTTTGACAGAGTTATATTTCAATGTCAATCAACTCACTTCGATCGATGTGTCGAAAAATACAGCTTTGACAGAGTTAAATTTCGGTGGCAATCAACTCACTTCGATCGATTTGTCGAAAAACAGCGCGTTGACCGGATTGGACTGCTCCCAGAATCAACTCACTTCGATCGATGTGTCGAAAAACAGCGCGTTGACCGGATTGGACTGCTCCCAGAATCAACTCACGGCGCTGGATGTCTCGAAAAACAGCGCGTTAACCGGATTGGACTGCTCCCAGAATCAACTCACGGCGTTAGATTTGTCCCAAAACAGTGCTTTGACTTGGTTGACCTGTGCCTACAATCAACTCTCTTCTCTGGACATTACTCAGAACACTGCGTTGACATTTTTGGAATGTTTCAATAACCCCGGCGACGGTGTGTCGATGTTCCCAATTCGGGCATGGTTCGACAATGATGCCGTTCCGCAAGATTTCACCACAAGGAGTTGGTCATCGGACGGCATCCTTATCCGACCCCTCTATTACACCGGCCAAACACCTCCCGACGACGACGGCACCCCGCTGTACGAATCCTCCGACTATTCGCAGGACGGGGGAGTGACCGTGATCCAACAAGCAACAGAGGGTGCGGGCATTGACATTGTGTTGATGGGCGACGGTTATTCCGACCGGCAGATTGCCGCCGGAGAATATGCCGAGGCGATTCGATTGGCCGCCGACAACCTCTTTACCGTTGAGCCTTTTAGGTCATTCAAACAGCTGTTTAATCTCTATGCCATCACTGTCGTCTCGAAAAACGAAGGATATACCCCCTCTGGAGAAACTGCCCTTGAGGGCTATTTTGGTGAAGGCACAATAGTAGGAGGCAACGACGGGACGTGTTTTGCCTATGCGCAAAAAGCCGTTGCAACCAGCCGGATGGACGATGTACTGATCGTAGTCATGATGAATTCCGATGCCATTTCCGGAACTTGCTGTATCTACTCCCCCTCATCGCCAAACGATTGGAGTTCGGGAATTACGGTCTCCTATTTCCCTGTGGGTAGCAACACGATAGACTTTGCCAAAGCGCTCCACCACGAAGCAAACGGGCACGGTTTTGCAAAACTCGGCGACGAGTACGCCTATGAGTCACGAGGCACCGTACCAAACAGCGAGGTAACAAAGGCCCAGGCACAACAAAACGATTATGGCTGGTGGAAGAACATTGATTTTACCAGCGATCTATCCACGATCGGTTGGCATTATTTTATCAGCGACCCACGCTATGCCGCCGAGGGTTTGGGTGCTTATGAGGGCGGCAAGGCTTATTGGAGTGGCGTTTGGCGACCGACCTACAACAGCATCATGAACGACAACACCGGCGAGTTCAACGCCCCGAGCCGCGAAGCGATCTATTACCGCATCCACAAATTGGCTTATGGCGCGAGCTGGACGTACAGCTACGAAGAGTTTGTGGCCTGGGATTTGGCACATCGACCGACCCGTTCCGCCTCCCGGTCGGCCAGCGTGGGCGAGGGCACGGTGCTCAAGCTCGTACCACACACCCCGCCCGTGGTACTTCCCTATTCGTGGCAGGAGGCCGAAAAACAGTAAGAAACAATTGGAATATTCATGAACCTGATCACCGTCCTTGTTCTTGCATTGGGGCTTTGCTTCGATTCGTTTGCTGTCTCGCTGAGCCACGGCTTGGCGCAGTGCGGCTATGGGCGGATGCACTTTTTTCGTTTCTCGTTGGTGCTCGCCCTTTTTCAGGGGGCGTTTCCGCTGATCGGTTGGGCGGTGGCGGCTGGTTTTCAGCACTATATCGCCCGGTATGACCATTGGGTGGCCTTTGCGCTGTTGGTCGCTCTCGGGGTGAGAATGATCGTCGAAAGCCGAGAAGAGGCCGTGACCCCCGAATGTTTTCGCTTTGACCTGCGACACACGCTGACCCTTGGCGTGGCCACGAGCATCGACGCGCTGATTACCGGGGCGGCGATGGCCATGGTGACCCTCCAGATCGTGCCACAGGCCGGGCAGTGGGGCAATATGCTCACCGCCTCGGGGATTATTTTTGCCGTCACCTTTTTTGCCTGCTTTTTGGGCATCGCCTTGGGGCGGACGGCAGGGAACCGCTTGGGGAAACACGCCGAAATTGCCGGAGGAGTTATTCTGATTGCGATCGGGGTCAAGATATTAATGGAGCACTTGTTTTCATAGGTTATATGCAATCCACCAAACAATCTTTTCGTTGCCGGGTGCGGGAGCTTAAAGCGGAGGTTTCGCCCGAGGCGTTGCGGGCAAAATCCGAGGCGATCCTGCGCCGGGTCGAGGCCCTGCCCGAGTTTCGGCAGGCGGAGACGGTGGCGGCCTATTGGTCGTTGCCCGACGAGGTGGCCACACACGAATTTTTGGCGCGGTGGAGCGGGGTGAAACAAATCGCCCTGCCGGTGATGTGTGGCGAAAATGAGCTGGAATTGCATGAATATCACCCCGATAGCCCCATGAACCCGGCGGCTTTTGGCATCCGGGAGCCGCAAGGCGCGCTCGTCCGGCCCGAGCAAGTCGATCTGTGGCTCGTTCCGGGCATGGCCTTCGACCGCGCGGGTCACCGCTTGGGGCGGGGCAAAGGGTTCTACGACCGCCTGCTCACCCGGACGCACGGCCTAAAAATCGGCCTTTGCTTCGACTTCCAACTTTTCGACCACCTCCCCACCGAGCCGCACGATGTGGCCATGGATCAGGTGATTTTTGGGTAAGTAAGAACCTATTTTATTTTCAGGCCAACCAAATAGGGCTGTTTCAACTTCTTTTCTTATCTTTGCAAGACAAGCTCTAAGAACAACCAACAAAACGCATAAACCATGAAGAACCGATTCCCATTTTTTGTTTTGGCCGCTCTGTTGACAATTGGTATGCTGAACTGCAGTGTAAAGGTTGTTTCGGTACCAACCGATGATGAAAAAATAACGGCTGAAGTCGATTTACTCTCCGCTGCATACATCCCCGACTCGGCGTTTTTAGCCTATTGCCAATCGCAAATGACCAAGTGGGACAAAAAAAAACGTGACGGCAAGCTCTCCCCCGTTGAGGCGGCGGCAGTGACAAGAATCAACGTTTCTGGTGAAAAAATCACCTCTTTGGCCGGAATCGAGTATTTTACAGGTCTGACCACATTGTCCTGCTGGGGCAATCAACTCACCGCGTTGGATGTATCGAAGAATACCAAGTTGGTATTCTTGAACTGCTGGGACAATCAACTCACCGCGTTGGATGTGTCGAATAATACCGCGTTGGCATACTTATACTGCTGGGACAATCAAATCACCGCACTCGATGTATCTAAAAATACCAAGTTGATAAACTTGGCCTGCTCCAACAATCAACTCACCGCACTCGATGTATCGAAAAACACCAAGTTGATATCTTGTTCCGGTAATCAACTTACCGCGCTGGATGTGTCAAAAAATACCGCGTTGACAGAGTTGAATTGCTTCAACAATCAACTCACCGCGCTGGATGTATCGAAAAATACCGCGTTAAAAGAGTTGTTCTGCTCCAGCAATCAACTCACCACGCTGGATATAACGGGGTGTACCGAATTGAAAGAGTTGAACTGCTGGGGTAATCAACTCTCCGCGCTGGATGTATCGAAAAATACCAAGTTGAAATGGTTGCACTGCTGGGACAATCAACTAACCACGCTTGATGTGTCGAAAAATACCAAGTTGAAATGGTTGCTCTGCTCCGACAATCAACTCACCGTGCTCGATGTATCGAAAAATACCAAGTTGAAAAAGTTGGACTGTTGGAGCAATCAACTCTCCGCACTGGATGTGTCGAAAAATACCGCGTTAAAAGAATTGATTTGCTCCAGCAATCAATTCACCGCGCTCGATGTATCGAAAAATACCGCATTGAAAGAGTTGTTCTGCCACGACAATCAACTCACCTCGTTGGATATATCACATAACATCGCTTTGACAGAATTAGAATGCCTAAACAACCCCGGCGACGGCGAATCGAAATTCCCGGTAAAAGCGTGGTTCGGCAACAGATCAATTCCTTCAAGTTTACCTTCACAGAGTAATTGGAGTGGAAGTTGGGAATCGAACGGCAAGAAGATCATGGTGGATTATTATTACACCGAATAACAGATCACCTTACCGAAAAGTTCCCTATTTTATTTTCAGACCGACCAAATAGGGCTGGTCGACGGCGGGTTCAGACCCTAAAAAAGCATTGTATATCAGGCGATTGAATGCACTCATTTGATTTACATCCTCTTCCAAAAGAAGCCCCGGATAAACCACGCCATAAAAGAAATCGCGCCCCACGCCCCGGAAGATAAAGGGCCGCATTTCGGGAAACTCACTGCTCAGACGAACCCCTTTTTCGCTCTCTTTCAGGTAGATAAAATCGTGGGACGTAGCCTCGGGGCCAGCCGCCGTGAAGAGAAACGCCTGATCGTTTTCGTGGATGTAGATCGGCATCTTGAAATAGTCGGAGAACATATATTTTTGCAGGTCGAGTTCGCCGTTGGCATCGAACACATAGCGGGGCGGAACGCCCTCTGTCCCAAAATTGAGCTGATAGGCAGGCTTCGGGGTCGGCTCTGCACCCAATTCATAACAGACATTCTCTGAGTCCAACGGCCTGAGGATGTATTTGTTGGGGTAGCTTTGGGTGACGAGGTTCATGGCGATCACATAATCGGTGCGGGGCAGGGAGCGGTCGACAAGCACGCCCTGCGCGTCAAATTCATAAAGGCAATCAAACGGCTGTTCTACATCGCTGTAATTTTCCGAGTCGGTCGTCACCACATAAAACCCGCCACCAGCCGAAGGGGCAATGGCCTCGCCAAAGAAGCTCTCCGCTCCCTGAAGGGTGATCGTCTGGCGATATTGCCCGCTCTCCACGGCGTATTTCAACACCGTTTGCCTCCCGTCATAGATCAGCAACTCCGCGCCGGAGTGAGTCAGACATACGTCCTTGATGCTCACATACTCCCCCGGCCCGCGCCCCTGTCGCCCGATGCGGTGCAGAAAACGCCCGTCGGCGGCGAAGAGAAAAAGCTCATTTTGCGCCAAGATGATAAAACGGGATTGGTCGTCGATCAGTATTTTTTCGATTTCGCCCAACAGCGACGAATCGGACTCTTCCAAAGCGATGATCCGCACCGAATCGACGATGGATTCCGCCTCGGCGATCGGCGTAAAATCCAACGGAAAGAGTTCCATCTCGGCCTGCCCGAAGGCCTGCGGAGAGGAATGACACCCTGCCGCCCCGGCCAAAAGAAGTGCGCCTGCAATCAAGGCGAAATAAAAGATCTTCATATAGTTATGTCTTTCGCGGTTATTTATTGGGGTTATTAAAATTTGTGTGAATTGTATTTTCAGGGCGAAAACATTCACTCCACAGGAGGTGAATTCCTCTTGTTTTGGATATTCCTGCCAAGCTCGCTTGAAGCAAGGAATATCCGGGACAAGAGGGTTTATTCCCGCAGGGAATTTTCGCCCTGCACGCACAAGCACAAAAGTTTTCGGTGTCGCCTTTTACAAAAGGCGACGATTTGCGCCGCTTTCTAAAAGCGGCAGTTGAAGGCGCGAGATCAGACGATTCGGCGGGCGGTGGATTGGGGGGTGAGGGCGAGGCGATCCCAATCGAGGTGGTCGATGAGGGTGGCTCCCGGCCTTTTGCCCGATTCGAAGCTCCCGAGGTGGTCGGTTTCCGGTGTTTTGCCCGGCTCGAAGCTACCGAGGTGGTTGTCGAGGCCGAGGGTCTGTGCGCCGTTGAGTGCCCACGAGAGGAGTTCGGTGAGGGGGATTTCGGGCTGGCGGGCGGAGATGAATTTCAGTTCTTCGATCAGGGAGAGCGAGCGATTGGAGGCGAGGCTGTCGGTTCCCACGGCGATGCGACACCCTTTGTGGCGCAACAGGTTGAGCGGAGGAAAGGAGTGCTCGATGTAGTCGTTCGACCGGGGGCAGACGACCCACGTTACCGAATCGAAATGACTATGAATCAGATCAATATCCTCGGTGGTGACAAAGGTGTTGTGAACCAACAGGAGCGGCGTTTGGCTCGGAATGGAGACGATCAGGCGGCCTGCTGGAGAGCGAAAACGGGTAAAATCGACCGCGATGCCCTCGGCGCGGTAACGCTCGGCGAATGCGCCCTCGGCGCGGTAACGCTCGGCGAATGCGCCCTCGCCCCGGAAGAGTTCGGCCTCGGCGCGGCTCTCCATGAAGTGAATAGAGAGGGGGGCCGAGGGCCGGTTTTCGGCGATCACCGCCTCGAAGAGCGGTTCGGAAAGCGAATAGGTCGCATGGGGGGTGACCGAAAAAGGCACTCCGGCGGCGGTGGAGGCTTCGGCCACGCGCCGGGCACGGGCGATGGCCGTCGGTGCGACTTGTGGGTCGATGCCAAAGGCTTCGACAAAGTTGTGATAGCGGATCGCGCTGGCCTGTTTGAGCGGAAAAGTAAACGAGTCGTTGCAGATGTCGGCCACGGCGGCGACCCCCTCGGCATACATCAGGCTATTTTGAACATCGGCGGCGCGGGCGCGTTCGGCCTCGGGCGTGTCATGGCGCAGGCGGGCAACGGCGCGAACAAAGCCGTTCAAACCGGTTCCGGGAGGGATTTGTCCCTTTAGGTAGGAGAGTTCGAGGTGGCAATGGGCATTGACCATGCCTGGAATGAGGATGCCGCTGTAAAATTCGACCCCCTGCAACGAGTCCATGCGCGACACGTCGGCCTCGACCCCCAATAGCTCGCCCTCGGGGCTAAAGGTCAGTATGGCGCGCGGTATCAGGCCGGAGCGGGGGCACCACGTGTAATGCGCCGCTATCCGACGGAGGGTAGGAGGGTTCATAAGGATAGGTTATACCAAAAACAGCTCGGGCAATTTCCGACACATAGCGTTTGCGAGCGGCCTCGATCGGGGGGTTGTAGGTGACAAAGACGCTGTCGACCCGGATGGCAACCGCCTGTCTGTTACCAGCGGGGTATTCGGCTAAAATGACCTCCAGCGAGTCGATTGCCGGATTGGACGTAAAAGTTTGGTCGATCCACGCGATCTCTCCCCGATTCAGTGTTTGGGTGCCGGTACGCAGGCTTTTGCCCGTCGAATCGCGCTCGTAATAACGGAACAAGGTGCGGGCATTTCGGTCGGCGGAGTCGACGAGGTAGCGGTAACGGATGCGGAACGTCCCCTCGTCGGCCGGTACGGTAAAGGCCAGCCGATCGAGCCGCGCCCGGTTGCGCACCCAAATCGAATCGGTTTGAGCATAGAGCGTGTCGCGGTAGAGTTCACCCACGAGGGTATCGACCTTCAGGCGAGCCTCTTGCAGGGCGATGTACTCTTTGTTCTCTTGGCTGATGTCTTCGGCGGCCTCTTCAATCAACGCCGAAAAACGCGAACTCTTTTTCAGCGACCAGCGGTCGACCGTGTACCTAAAATCCTCCAATTCATAGCCATATCCGTTCAGAATCGGGGTATAGATGTCGATGCTGTCGGTGCGAACCGTGTTGAAGCTGTACAGCGCCTGATAGGCATTGACCAGAAAGACATCGTGGATGATGGCTTTCATCGTCTTTTCGGGAATCTCGCGCCTGCCGCAGGCCGTCAGCAAAAAAGCCAACCCCAACAGGCAGAGGAAACAGCGTTTGATCGAAGCAGTTTTCACGAATTTTTGGTATTTTTAATCATTGCACCCACTGTTAGTCTGCATATCAAGTAATTGACCACCGAAACACTGACAATCACCCCGGCCAAGTCGGTCCAGCGCATTTGAACCGGATAAGCGTCGATCAGGAACGAGGTTCCGCCCATGCCGACCCATCCGAACTGTTGTTGCAACCCACAAAGCCCAATGCCTAACACCAACCCGAGGGCGGTGCCGAGACCCGAGATCAACAGCCCCTCGCGGACGAAAATCCGGCGAATCAGCGGCAGACCGGCCCCTAAGGTGACCAGCGTCTGAATGTCTTTTTTCTTGTCCAAAATAATCATGACCAGCGAACCGATGATGCTGAACGAGGCTATGATTAGTACCAACAAGATAATCAGGTAGATACCCCATTTCTCGTACTGCATCAGGCGGTAAAGCTCCTGTTTTTGTTGCAGGCGGGTCAGCACCCGAAAATCGTCACCGGCGATCTCGGCGATCTGCTCCCGCACCCGATCGGCATCGCTCCCCTCGGCCAGACCGACGGCCAGCGAGGAGACCATCCGCGAGTCGTACTCCAACAGGCGTTGCGCAAAATCGAGCGGCACCAACACATAACGGCCATCCGTCTCGCCGTCCAGCGCAAAGACCCCGCTCGGGAAAAGCTCGGCCCGCCGGTACAGATCAACCGGAAGCACGGTCAGCGACCGGCCCCGGCGCGGCATATAGACCCACAGCGGTTCGACCAGCATCGGGTCGGCCGAAAGCGCATAAGCGACCCCCTGCCCCATCACAGCCTGATCGACATCGCCGAAGCGCAGGGCGTACTCGCCGCGCACGATCATCTCGCGGATCGGCACCACGGTCGAAAAGAGGGAGTCGACCCCCTTCATCGTCCCGATCTGCTGGCGGTCACGGTAGCCGAAAAGGGCGGTCTCCTCCAACGAAAACGAGAGGGCCGTCACCCCGTCGAGTGCGCGAATCGCCGCTGTATCCAACGTATTGGCATCAAATACCTTGCCTCGAACGGGCGTGACCAGAATCGGCGGATCGAAATGTTGATACATCGACCGAATCAGGCTGTCGAAGCCATTAAACACCGAGAGCAACACGACCATCGCCATGACGGGAATCGCCACCGTAAAGGCACTGATCCCCGAAACCAGGTTAATCACCGAGTGCGATTTCCGGGAGAAAAGGTACCGTTTGGCGAAAAAAAGCGACAGCCGCATAGCCCGCAACGATTAATCTTTCAATAGACGCTCGATATTTTCCACGTATTCCAACGAATCGTCAATGTAAAAGAGCAGTTCGGGAACGATTCTCAGTTGCGACCGCACCCGCGTGCCCAACGCCCGGCGCACGGCGGAGGTATGGGTGGTCAGCCGTTGGAGGATTTCCTCGGCCTTGTCGAACGGGAAAACGCTCAGGTAGACCTTGGCCACGGCCAGATCGGGACTGATGCGTACCTTGGTGACGGAGACCATCGCCCCGTGGACAAATTCGGCTCCCTCCTTGAGGAAGATGTCGCTAACGTCCTTCTGAAGTTGACGGGCGACCTTGTGTTGACGGGTTGATTCCACGATTCGTATTGTTTGATGAGTTTGTATTGCCGGAAGAGGTTCGCTGTCCGCCTCCCGAAGAGGCTTCCCGGTTGCGACCGGCCGGAATGGTGTCCCAGCTCTCTTTCAGGCGGTTGGTGCCGGGCGGCGGGGCTAAAATATCGCCCTTGCCCAAGCGGAAATAACATCCGACTGAGACGTTAATCATGTCGATCGGCGAACGGTTGAGCCGCTCGTTACCGGGGTATTTCGCGCTGGCTTTCAGCAGGTCGGAATAGCCGAACGAGTAACGCGCCTCGGCAAAAACCTCCATCCGGTTGAACAGCACACTGACCCCTACCCCGCCGGCCAAGCCGTATTCAAAGGAGTTGTCGCGCACCGATCGGATCGGATAGGGTTTCCAAACGGGTGTCGTGTCGTAAAGCCCCTCGTACTCCTCGGAGCGGAACATATAGGAGGCATAGACCCCCAAGTTGAGGTAGGCGCGCAAGTGGCGTTGAAAGCCGTAGAAATGGATTTGCCAGAAAAAGGGCATCTCGATCGCCTCGACGGTTCGGTTGTACTCGCGGTTGTACTTTTCGTAATCGACACTCATGTCCTTCTGTTGTAACTCGCGGTACCCCTTTTTGACGTATTGCAGATCGACCTGAATGCCGCCCACAATCGGTTCGGGGCTGTAATATTTCCACGAAATCCCGGCCGACGGGAAGCCGATCAAAAAACGCATCTCCCGCCGAGGCTCAAAACGGGCACGCCCGCCGCCGTAACCGCCGCGCACGCCGATGTAATGCTGGGCATGGGCCTCGCCCGACAGCAACCCGGCTCCAAAGAGCAGGAGAAAAAGGGTTATTTTTAGCGTGTTTCGCATCTTTTGCTTCTTATTCACTTTCCGCCGGATCATGTTCATGGTCATGATCGTGTTCGTGATCCGTCGGTTCGCCGACAGTCGTTTGGCGTTCTTCTTTTTTCAGCCGCTTTTCTGCCCGGCGGAGTGCTCGTTCGGCCCGCCGAGCGGCTTTCGGATCGGTCAGCTCGATGTACTCGACCCGCGCCTGGGAACTAACCGCCGAGGCCGGCACCGATTGATCCGGCGTATTCAGCGCATCGGCAGGCGTTGATTCTTCGGCTGTTGACTCTTCTGCCGTGGCCTCTTCCGGCTCGGCTTCGCCCGCCACAACCTCCTCTTCGGAAACACTCTCTTCGGGCGGCGTTTCACGGTGAACCCGAGGCAGGAAGAGCGTGGTCAGGTTGATCGAATCCAATTCGACAGCCCCTTGCAGGGTCAGCGTCCCTTTCGCGGCACTGCTTTTTGCGCCACTCTTTGCTCCCGCTGTGCCCGCTTGGCTGTCGTCACTCGCTTCGCCCTCGGTCAGGTACCAAGCGATCGCCTCGGGCTGAACGCGCCCGATCAGGTTGCCGGTGTCCCACCGACCGTTGCCGTTGCGGTCTTCGATCAGCCGCAGGCGAACCTTCTTGTCTTTCTCCAAATAGCCGATTTCGTGGCTTCCGCCGCTCAGGTGATCGGCCTGCCGGAGAATCTGTTTGCCCGGCTCGTCCATCACCTGAACTATGTACAGGTAATCGGCCGGAGGGTTAATCAGGTGCAGGGTGATCGAGGCCATATCGGCCTGTTTGGCCACTTTGAACGGCTGCGAAATCGAATCGTTCCGCTCGCCGTCGATCGTCTCGATCGCCCCCGGCGGGATAAACAAGCGGTAATTCACGCCGTCCTCCCACTCGCTGTGGATCGTGTATCGGCGAATCAACAGCGAATCCTGCTCCAAAGTGACCTCGACCGGAGTTCCGGTCTCTTCCACCACAGGAGCTGTTTCTGCCTCCGAATTTGCTCCTGCATTTTCCGCCGCCGTTTCCGTTTGTGCTTCCAAGCGGTAAAGGACAACGCTGTCGCGGTCAAAGCGACGCACCGGCAGGTCGAATTGAATGACAGGCATCTGACCGGGAATGACGGGATTAGCCCCCTCGAAGCTGAATTTCATCAGCGAGGGAGGGATGGTATCCATCGGCACGATCAACGAATCAATCGGTTGACCCAATGAATCAATTCTTTGGCCTAAAGAATCAACAAGTTGACCCAATGAATCGACCCTTTGACCCAACGAATCAACAAGTAGACCCAACGAATCGAGCGGTTGAACCAACGCCAACGAATCGGCGGCGAGGGTCGCCTCGGTCGAAGATTTCTTTTTGCAGGTAAACAAGTCGATCAGCCACTCCAAGAATGAGCGTCGGGGGGCAACCTGAGCCGTGTCGGATTTTGCGGCAGGGGCGGTCTCCTTGGGGCGAGTCCAGACCAAGCGCAACTCCTGTTCGTGCGGGACGAGCTGGCCAACGCTATCCGATTGCAGGTAGCTGATCTTCCCCCGCAGGGTATCGGGCAACTCCTCGGGCGGGACGTTGAGCCAATAAATGACCGAGTCGCGGCTCTCCTTGGGTTGTTCGACCCACATCGCCTCGGGGGGTATGCTATCCAACGTAAAGCGTTCGATCACCGGGTTTTTCGATGAAAATTCCAAGATAATCTGCTGGGCACCGGGACGGCTCGACCCCGAAAGGTTTTGCAGTCGGTCGGGATTTTCGGTGAACGTGCGCAGGAAAATCTGAGGCTGGGCCACCGTGTGCATCCGCACCGAGTCGTACCACATCAGGAACGAGGGCATCAGCGCGGGGTTGTGGAGCGAGTCCGAAAAAGCAACCTCGTCGACCCCCGGGTCGTACATCTGGTTGCTGTTCTTGTCCATCAGGGCGTAAACGCGGTAATCTATCGGCTTGAGGTTCGAGTAGATAAACCCGCCGTCGCTCAGGGTTCGCGCCACCGCCGAAGCCCGCTGGGTGTCGTAGAGCAACGAATCGCGCTCGGGATCGGTCGCCAGCGCGGCATCGTAAAAGAAAAGGTATGCCCCTTTGGCCGTGTCCGCTGTCAGGGCGTTGGAAACATAACCCGACATGAACATCGAGTCGATGTGATCGCCCGTGGAAAAGGTGTATTTCAGCCCGTGAAACGGGTTGCTCTCGTTATTGTCGACCACGCTCGAACCGAGGTTCAGCACATAAGTGGTCGCCGAATCGAGCGGAGAATCAATCGTAACAATGGCGCTCTTGTTCTTATAGGAAACCACCGGACGAACCTCCATGAACGGCGAGGTGAAGAACTCTTTCTGTACGTCCTTGAGCTGGATGTATTCGTCAAAGTCGATCTTAACCTCCGCCGGACGGATGCCGGTCGCATTATAGGCCGGAGTCATCCGCACAATGCGCGGCGGCAACGAGTCTTTAGGACCACCGCCCAACGTGCCGGAAACATTCGCACACCGGGAGAAAATGCCAGCCAACACCAGCACGAAAAGCCCTGCTCGGAACACACCGGAAAGCCACCGGAAAGCATTTTTCTCCATCGTCCTTTTTATTTGATGCAAAAATAAGGAATTATTTTGGAAGTCCCCTGAAAATTATAATCGCCTCGCTTCGAAGAACGCTCGAAAGCATCAGAGTCTATTTAAATTTTGTAACCGAAGTTATTTACGCCTCATTTCGAGTGATTTTTTTGCCCGCGAGACGGCGAATAGCGGTTCCTATTTAACAACTCGCGGGTGAAAAAAGCGCCGAAATGTGGTGTAAAGAACGAGAGTTATAAATTTTAAACAGACTCTTACCTATCGAACTCGTATTTCGTATATTTTACGACCGAAAAAACAAAAGAGCTTCGACCGCGATCGAAACTCTTTCTCTTTGATTTCTGGTGGGCCCAGAGGGGCATGATCCCGCGACCTTCGGATTATGAGTCCGCTGCTCTAACCAACTGAGCTATGGGCTAAATGCGTGTTAAAGTGCATTACAGGCCACATTTTAGTTGCAGAAAAGTCCTCTCTGGGATTGCGGTTTAACTGGTGGTTTAACTTTCTACTTAATCCGAGAAAGGTTAATAATTAAGTTATCTAATTAATTGTAATGGTCTTAGGCCAAAATCACGCACGAAAAATCGCGCCCAAAATTTCTCCCCCCAAACACTTTTAAAATTTTATGCTGTCTTAATTTCTAAAACAAAAAAAGCCCCGCCCATTTCTGAGCGGGGTCGAAAAAATAACTTATCATCATTCATTCGCGGGATTGGCAGATGTCGGGTTGTGATATTTCTCCCAACTTCCTGCTTTGTTCAGATTTTCCAGAAAAGGAATGAGATGAGTAATAAACGAACTAACCGATGCACAACCTTTATGCATATTATAACTATGGTATTCTCCGCTACATAGGTCTTGTATTATTATTTTTCTGCCTTTGAATTCCCATGTTCCTTCATCGTAGTCGATATAGTTTACCTCAAATTTACCAATTCTGAGTTTATATGGATTGCCACGAGAATCTACGAATTCAAACCTATTGTAGTAATAATATTTGTTGTTAGATGTAACGTATGGCTTCTCTGGCGGGAAGCTACGCATATAGTATTTTATTTCAGGAGTTTGAGGTAGCATTGAAAAATGTTTGTTTTGCACATATTCACCATTTTCATACAATGCATAAAAACAGTTTGGAGTAGAAATGTCGATTACAGTATTCATGGTTTTTAATTTTGAGTTAGTTTCTTACTAATATACGTGCCATCCAAATAGCCGTATATGCTAATTTCAAAGTCTCCCTCGTAATGCGAATCTTCCACTTCCGTAATATTGCCAAGATTGTCATATATTGTTCGGAAATTTGGCCCTGTATAAATAGAACCAGAAACATTCAGGTCGTTATTCGTATCATCTAAATCGCTTATTATTACATAGTTGACGGAATAATCCTTGCTACTGTAGTTAGATGCGTACATTTTAATGGGGAATTTTAAATTGAGTCCATCACCAGTATAGTTGAATACACCAGAATAAAAATTTTTATTATTTTCATAATATCCACTGGCGAAATCAATTTCAAGGCTCATATTATATTTTGATACTATGTCTTTAGCCCTGATTAATTGGGATTCCGTTTTCGTGTACCGAAATATATCTTGAGAAATATAGACCGTACCGTATACTTTACCGTTTATATAAAACTCGACAAGGGCATCCCTACCAAATTCTTCATTTTCATTTACTGAACAAGTAATTGTCAATAGGGTTGATGAAGTTTTTTCTATTTCACACCAGTTCGTTTCGCCCGTATTGTATGTGAGTTCGTAATCCCAGTTCTCTATATTAGTATCGATATTAACGTACTTTGTCAAACTTTTTCGTGCATCAAATGCCAAATCTCTATTCGAAGATATTTGAAAATGTGAGTTGTCTCCTTTCGAACAGGAATTTAAAGTCATCGCAAGTATCGGCAGGACAAACAAAAATAGCTTTTTCATATGTGTTTTTAGTTTAGAATGAAAGTCCGACCTTAAGTTTTAGTGCGTTACCCATTGCTGTACCCTCGTTATAACCAGAGGAGTCTCCATAAGCATATTTAACTTGATTCATAATGAAACTTACCCCAACTGTCATTCGATTTCCATGGCCTATATTGAAACCAACTCCAAACGATGGCTCAAACATCATACCCTTGAAAATGCTGTCTATTTGTAAGTTATATCCAGCATTGACCGCAACATAAGGACTCACTTCACTATCGATGAAATCGCTACGCAGATGCAAGAAAATAGGTAGTGACAACTGCGATCCTCCATAATAATAAATGTTATTGTTGCTGGTATGATGCACATTTGGATAGAATTCAACCCCGAACCCAAAACCGATAGCAAATTGTGGCATCAGTCGGTAGCCATTAATCATAGAGATCGAAACGCGAGTTGTTCCCCATTCACCTACACCGATACCCCCGCCGATCTCAAAAATTCTCATATGTCCTTGTGGCTTATTGAATTGTCCTCTAAAGAAACCTCTATCATCTGTCGTTTTTTGCATTTCTTTTGTCATTTTTTCGACCTCGCTCATTTGATACACGAAGAGATTTCCGTCGCGGGTTTCGATTTTAAGGGATTCGTTTGGGACTTGCTCTACGATTACCCCTCGGATCACAGATCCATTTTTGAGGTGAACAACATCTTCATAGTTTTGAGCCAAAGCAGTTGCAGGCAACATTGTTTCGATGACAAATAATGCCGCCAAAAGAAAAAGTTGGTTTTTCATTGTGTTTTGATTCTTGATTTTTCACCACCCGTCCCTCAGTGGCAGTAATCAAAAAGAAAGCGCAGGACTATTAACTTGTCTTTATAGAGAGGCTCTGGTAAGGCCTTGCGATAAAACAAGCAACAGCCCCACGCCTGTAAGGACGTGAGAGCGTTGGCTTATTCTCATCGCATTGAAATTTACCAGATTTCTCTACAAGAATCAGCTAAACACTTTCATGTTTAAATATGTCTGCAATCCTTGCGGGTTGCCTTACAAAGGTAAGTAAACATTTCAAACATTGGGGCTGTTGCAGTTGCAAAAATATGTTGTTTTTTTCGAGAATTGGCTACGACTATGCGTGTTGCCTGCAAATCTTGTCAAACACGCCATCCATATAGACAGCCTGCCCTGAGCAGGTGCGTCCCCACCAACGACAGTTGTGTTGCTCTATCACCGTTTCGTCTTGTTCTTGTAGTTGACGGGCAAGCCACGGAGTGACAAGCCACCATTCCAAAATATCCTCGTTGTCTGAGTAAACCATATCCTCGAACAGCATCCCACGGCTCAACAAGTGGTCGATCAGCGAGGATTGGCAATGCAGTACGTGATTGTTCACAAGCTCTTTTTCGGTTAGCATATCTTTAACTATTTAAAGGTTATTAAACGAAAAAAGCCACCTCGTTTTGAGATGGCTTTAGAGCTTGTTTGGGATTTTCCACTCTCGCTCTTTTCGGCTCTTTTCACCCCATTTTTTCTCGTAATACAATAAAAAGTGCCCAAGTTGTGGTGACTATATTAAGGAATCGGACAGAATCGGATATGTGAAACCACAAGCCACTCAAAAGGCAAGCGATGGGAACTTATCAGGAGGAGCGGTGGTTTTAATAATCGCCGTGTTTATTTTCATCGTAATAATGATTGCCACTTGCTCCTGAAATGAGTAATGTGCGCTTGCGCAATAAGGGGACGTTGTGTCACAACCCCAAGGGAGTGGTGCAAATGTGGTGCAAATCACCCAATAAGAAAACCGCAATGACTGAAAATCAAGCCATTGCGGTTTTTCTTGTACCCAGAGCCGGGATCGAACCGGCACGGATCGCTCCACTGGTGTTTGAGACCAGCGCGTCTACCAATTCCGCCATCTGGGCAAGCGATCGGAGTGCAAAGATAACGCTTTTTTCCAA
>JAISHQ010000075.1 GCA_031262465.1 Rikenellaceae bacterium | reverse complement strand
CAACGGGGTGTCGAAGGCCGCCGCAATCTGCATATCTATGGCGTCGCCTCCCCGCAACGAGTCGAGCGGTGTGACGCTCAGGTTGACGAATCGGAAGACTCCCAATTTTTGCAGGTTGGTCAGCGTCTCCTCAATCTCGCTTACCCGGATCGGCTCTCCGGGGCGGAGGGTCAGGGCGCGCGCCATTACTTTCGGGCGCAGTTTCAGCGGGCGTTGATAGCGGATTTGGATGCCGTTGTACCCCGTAGAATCGGCCTCGCCGCCCAACGGGTTGGTTAGCTCGATGCCGAGCGAGCCGATGCGATAGGGCCTCAGGGCCTCCTCGGGAATCCCGCTGGCGGTGACCATCCTCAGGTCGACCCGAAAAGGCTCCTGCAAGGTGTCGGCCAAATATTCCAAGTATTCGGGCCGGAAATAATAGTAACTCTCCTCGCGCAAGGCGGTGGCAATCCGCTGGCGTTCAGCCGACAGCGTGTCGATGTTATACTGCGCACCCACCCGCAACAGCGAGGAGGTCTTCAGGCTGTCGATCTTGGCCGTCACCGCCCCCTGCACCGCAGGAAAGGCGATTTGGCTGTAAAACCACGGCTCGGCAACGGTTATGCGGTAATTCATCCTCACTTTTTTCGGATTCCGCCGCGCAAGCGTTTCATATTCAGCTTGCGAGCCGAAGTAACCCAAGTTGTCCAACAGCTCCTCGACCCACTCCATTCGCTGATCGGGTTGCAGGTCGGAGACCAGCACCGGCGATTTGGCCAGCTTGCGATAGAGCCACGCCCGAAGCCCCGTCTCGCGCTCGGAGGAGAGGTTGTTCCACACCCACAGCCCGACGGGGAGGGGCGTGCGCACGTAGGGGCTATACAGCGGGTTGTTCAGCTTGACATTCAGCGGCTCTTTGGCCACCGATTCGACCGCGCCCGGCACCTTTTCGCCCGAGGCGGAGACAAACTCGATTTTCCGCACCCCGGTGTAGAGGAGGTCGCCATCGGCGAGTCGCCGGGTGGTTGAACAGCTTGTTATCACCGCTGTCCAAACCACTCCGAGGAGGATGTATGCTGTTTTTTTCATCTTTTTTTCTCTTCTTTCTTTTATCCTAAAAGAAAGAAGCAAAGAAAAGTTTTCGGCCGGGGTTTCGGAATGCCTTTGGCTGCGCTTTTGTCTCGCGGCCGAACGAAATTGCAGTTTCGTTCGGCTGGCCGCGGCCAAAACCGGCCAAAAGCATCCCTTTCACCCCACTGCCGAGGTCGGGCTTCGCCCGAATGGGAATTTTTGTTTATTTTTTAGGATGTGGTTTCGGAGACGATGCCTTGGTTGTTTTTGCCGTCGATGAAGATGTAGAGGGGTTGATCGAAGCGGACGCGGCGGACAAATTCGGTCTCTTCGACTGCCGGCATCGCGCTGAGGCGTTCCACATCGAAACGACCGTCGCCGATAAAGGGGTTGATCGTCATATAGCCCGCCCCAAACGAGGTCAGGTTCTGAAAAAAGTGGGTTCCTTGACTCGGGTCGACCCAAAAATCTTCCAATCCGCTTTCGACAATCACCCGCGCCTGTGAAATGTGACTCCATTTGATCGGGATGCCCAGCCACGGGTCGCTCGACCCCCAACGCCCCGGGCCGACCAAGACGTAATTGGCCCCTTCGTCCTTGAGCGCGGTGTTGAGCGTGTCGATCTCGCGGGCAATCTGTTCGGTATGCGCCGAGTCGAAGCAATCGGGTTTAACATAAACCACATCGCGGATGCCCTCGATCAAGCCTAAGCCCAGCGCCGAGCGGGCATAAATCAGCGCGTGGTCGGTGTCGACCTGCTCCCAATCGAGGGTGCAATCGCCCTGAGTGTCGACAATGGGGCGAATTTGCAGGAAATTGAAAATCCGTTCTTGGCCGTAAGGCACATCCAAGTTGACGGCAAACTCCAACTCGACCGGGCATTTCATCGCCTCGGCTCCCAACGCCAACAGGTCGGTCAGGATTTCGGCCAGCGGAAAAGTATCGTATTTCAACACGTGGGCAAAGGTGATGACCTTGCGCCCCTCGTCGAACGAGCTGTCGGACATCCGCTGGTTCTGCCTGTCCCACACCGAGGAGACGTACTTCATGTTGCGGAAGTGGGCGGCCTTTTGGATGTCGATCCGCTGGAGGTTGACCGCGTCGTCGACCGAGGTTTTGAACTCTTCCGGCCTGAGGTTCAGGGCGTACATCTCCCGCTGGGTGTCGCGCAGGGCGAGTTCGGGGGTCGAAAGTTGCAGGACGTTTTTCGGGTATTTGGGCGAAAAGCGCAGGGTCAGCCCCCCGTCGACCACCAATTTCCCGAGGCCGAGGGCGATATTGGCGATCCCGTCTTCGGGCAACTCGTCGCCCAACGGGTAGAAGTTCAGCGACCGCGCCACGCCGGAGATGGTCGGGAAGAAATAGCCGTCGTCCTCCGTGCCGCAAACATCCTGAATGATGACGGCCATTTTTTCGTCCGAAAGCACATTGTTTGTCGCCGTTATATAGGCTCGGCTGGCCGAGAAAAAGACCGAGGCATAGACGCTTTTGATCGCCTTGCTCAGCAGGCGCAACATCTGATCGTTCTGCGTGTGGGGGATCATGTAGGTCGAATAAACCCCGGCAAAAGGCTGATAGTAAGAGTCTTCTAACTTGGAGCTTGATCGCACGGCCAACGGCTTATCGACCGTCAACAGGAACTCTCGCAGGTCTTCGATCAGCCGCTCCGGCAGGCGCGAGCTGACAAATTCCGAAAGAATCTCCTCGTCGCTCAACTCGGATTGGATCACGTATTTCAGCCCGTTTTCGCGGATAAATTCGTCGAAATAGTCGGTCGTCACGACCACCGTGCGCGGAATCAGCATCCGAACCGAGGGGTATTTGTCGTAAAGCCGGTTGTCCTGCAACATTTGGTTGATAAAGGCCAGCCCGCGCGCTTTGCCGCCGAGCGACCCGGTGCCCATGCGGGCAAACCAGAGGTAACCGTTGTAGGTCTCGGGGTCGAACTGCGCGATGACCCCCTGCCCCAACAGGCGGCGGTAATCCTCGATGGTGCTCACCAGCGACCGGCGCAACTCCTCCGACGAGCCAAACGAGGCGATGCCGGTGGCACGCACTTTTTCGGCAATGGCAAAAAGCCCCCGGGCGAACATCCATTTCGACAGGTGGTTATTCTCTGAGTGATAGAGCAATACATTGTCCGGCACCTCCTCAATGGCGTGTTGCATCTGGCGCAAATCCTTCGCCCGGCGAACCACCTGACCGCTTTGCGGGTCGGTAAAGAGAAAATCGCCGAAGGAAAACTCCTTGTAAATGTATTCCGACAGCTCCAAGAGCAAGGTTTTGGAATATTTGACGATAAAGCCCACGCCCATCGCCTCGGCCAGTGGCCGGATGCTCTCCTGGGACGATTGCAACAGAAAGGGCATCAGTGGGTTATCGGTGCGAATCATTCGGCAGAGGTCGATCCCGGCATCTAATTTTTCGGTCGACGGAGGGTCGCCCCGGTGCAGGACAAAACCGACGTCGGAGATCACGCCCAACATATTGTCCTTGTACCGCTCGTAAAAAGCCACCGCATCGGCATAATTGGTCGCAAACAGAATCTTTGGGCGGGCGCGCTTGCGCAGTTTTTGCTGTTGTTCGTTGAGGGCCTCCTTCAGTAACTCGCGGGACTGCTGGAGGATAATCTTATACAGCTCAGGCAGATAGGTCGAATAGTAACGGATCGAATCCTCGACCAACAGGATACATTGCACCCCGATGCCCAAAATATCGGTGTCGGCGTTCATGCGGTCCTCGATCGTCTTGATGATGGCCACAATCAGCTCCGCATTGCCGTGCCAATAAAAAATATAGTCCAACGCCGAGCGGTCTTCCTGCTGGATGCGCTGGTGGATGGCCGCCGAATAGTGGGTCAACAGCACACGCGGAATTTGCGGGTAACGCGCCTGAACCAGTTTGCCGAGGGCAAAGGGGTCGGTATCTCCGATGTTGTACATGGTGATAATCAGGTCGATACTGTCGTTCGCCGCGAGGGTTTCCAACGCCTCCGCCGCCGAACTGACCCGGATAAACGAGGGCGGATTACTCAGGTTCAGCTCCAAATAGTCCCGGTTGAGCTGTTGTTCCAACTGGCCGTCCTCCTCCAAAATAAAAGCGTCGTAACTGCTGCATATCAAGAGCACGTTGCGGATGCGCCGCTGCATCAGGCTGTCGTAGTCGATCGACGCAAAGGAATAGGCCGCCGGTTGGGCTTCTTGTTGTTCGGTCATGGCGGGAGGTTATAAAATGCTGTTCAAGAGGTCAATATAAGTTTTAATCCCGGTTTCGATCTCCGAAATCAGGACGTATTCGTCCGCCGTGTGGGAGCGCTGGAACCGTCCGGGGCCGATTTTCAGCGACGGGGCGGGGATCAACGCCTGATCGGACAAGGTCGGCGAGCCAAAAGCCGTCAGCCCCAAGCGCAAACCGGCCTGAATCAATGGGTGTTCCACGGCTATCGACGAGGGGCGCAGGCGCACCGAACGGGGCGTGACGCGGCTTTCGACGTGGGAGCGGATGGTTTCTAAGACCTCTTCGTGGGAATAACGCTCGGTGAGGCGGATGTCGACCGTGTAGGTGCATTCCGCCGGGATTACGTTGTGTTGGGTGCCGCCATTGACAATGGTCACGGCCATACTCACCTCGCCTAACCACGGCGAAACCTCCGGAAAACGGAACGTTTCGAACCACGCGATCTCCCGCGCGGCCTTGTAAATCGCGTTGACCCCCTCCCGCCGAGCGGCGTGGCCGGATTGCCCCTGCGCCGTGCAGTCGATCACCAACAGCCCCTTTTCGGCCACGGCCATCTGCATCTCGGTCGGCTCGCCAACGATAGCGAAGTCAATGGGGGTCAGCTCGTTCCAAATCGACTCGATCCCACCGGCTCCCGAACGCTCCTCTTCGGCCGTCAAGGCCAAACAGAGGTTATAGGCCATCCCCTCCTGCGGATAAAAATGCAAGAACGTGGCAATCAGGCTCACCACCGAGGCCCCGGCATCGGTACTGCCCAAACCATACAGGCGGTCGTCCTCAACGGCGGGGTCGAACGGGTCGCGGGTGTATCCTGCATTGGGTCTCACCGTGTCCAAATGCGAATTGAGCAGGATCGTCGGCCTGCCCGGCGTGAAAAAGCGGTTGCGGGCAATCACGTTGTTGCCCCGCGCGAGGGTTTCCACCCCGCGATCGGCCAAAAAGGCGCGGATCAACTCCGCCACCCCGGCCTCCTGGCCACTGAACGAGGCCGTCCGAATCATCTCCCGCAACAGGGCGACAAATGCAGTGCTATCAGTTTTGATATTGTTCATACGCGAACAGATTTGAATCAGGGATGTTTGGGAATTATAAATTATGAATTATGAATTATTTGTCTTTGCTCGGCCTTGCCTTGCTTTTTGCTCGTTTTGTGCGGCGAAGCCCCCATTCATAATTCATAATTTATAATTCATAATTATGGGACACCCCAATTATGGGGTGTCCCATAATTAGTTTCTTCGTCCGGCCAAGCCGATGTAATAGATGATCGAGGTTAGGGCGCTGAGGGCGGCGATGACGTAAGTTCCGGCGGCCCAGGAGAGTGCTTGGCGGGCTTGGCGGTATTGTTGATCGTCAAGCATCGCGGTGCTGTCGAGCCACGCCAGCGCGCGCCGCGAGGCGTTGATTTCGACCGGCAGGGTGATGAGGCTAAAAAGCAGGGCCATGCCCATCAGGCCGATCCCGATCCAGAACAGGGCGGGGAACGTGCCAATCAGGAGTATCCCGGCGATGACCACCCACGTCGATATTTGCGAGGAGAAGCTCACCACGGGCACCAGCGCCGAACGCATTCGGAGCGGGGCGTACCCCCGGGCGTGTTGCACAGCATGGCCACACTCGTGGGCGGCCACGGCGGCGGCTGAGATCGAGGGGGTGGCGTAGACCGGCTCGCTGAGGTTGACGGTTCGGGTCGCCGGGTTGAAATTATCGGTCAGGTTTCCCCGCGTGGCGGTCACCCGCACGTCGGTGATGCCGTTGTCGCGCAACATTTTCTCGGCCACCTCGCGACCCGTCAGCCCGCCCGGAAAGGGCACTTTGGAATACTTCGCGAAGACCGATTGCAGGCGCGCCTGCACGATAAACCCCGCCACTGCGACGAGTATAATCAACATAAATTCAGGAGCCATAGTCATTATTTTAATGCGTTAAATTTCGTTATAAAATTTGTACATTTGCCCCACAATTTTACGGAATTTATGGAAGAAAAGCAAACCTTGATGGACGAACAGGTGGCTCGGGCGTTGGCGGTATTGAGGCGCGGCGGCATGATTCTTTACCCGACCGACACGGTGTGGGGCATCGGCTGTGACGCGACCAACGCGGAGGCGGTGGAGAAAATCTACGCGCTGAAAAAGCGGAGCGACCGCAAGAGCCTGATCGTGCTGACCGACAAGTTGGACAACGTCTCCCGCTTTGTTCAAAAAGTGCCGGAGGTCGCTTGGCAACTCTTCGAGGTGGCCGACAAACCGCTCACGCTGATCCTGCCCGAGGCGCGCGGGGTGGCCGAAAATGTGGTGCCCGACGAGGGGACGATCGCCATCCGGGTGCCCGAACATGAGTTTTGCAAACGACTGATATACAAGCTAAACCGACCTTTGGTTTCGACTTCGGCCAATGTGGCAGGGGCAAACACCCCGGTGACCTTTTCCGAAATCGCGGGCGAGATTCGTCAAGGGGTCGACTATGTGGTCGAACCGGCAGTGGAAGGCCGTCCGACCCGAAAGCCGTCGAGCATCATTGCCGTGGGCGCGGGTGGAGAAATCAAAATCATCAGAGAATAAGAAAATGGTTGAAACAGCGATACAGATGCGTTTTGCCGACGTGGATCAATTGGGGCACGTCAACAACGTCAATTTACAACACTATTTCGATGTCGGGAAGACGGGCTATTACGACCGGGTGTTGGGTCGCCCCGTCGATTGGCGGCGCAACGCCTTTATCCAGCGGGCGACCGTCTCGGAATTTGTGGCGCAGACCCGCTATGCCGAGCCGCTGGTGGTGCGCTCGAAGGTCGAAAAGATCGGCACAACGAGCTTCACCATGTATCAGGAGATCGTCAACCCCGAAACCGAAGAGCTGAAAGCCTTCAGCCGCTCGACCCTAATCATGTTCGATTTTATAGAACAACACAAAATCCCCATGCCCGAAGCGTGGCGCAAAGCCATTTCAGCTTATGAAGGACAAGATTTTTAACTGGTTAAAGGTGCAAAGCACCTTTAACCAGTTAAAAATCAATTATGAATTATAAACTTCGGGGTGTACACCCCAATTATAAATTATGAATTATTTGTCTTTGCCCTGCCTTATTTTTTGTGCGGCGAAGCCCCCATTCATAATTCATAATTCATAATTACTCTTGTTTTGCTCCGAAGAATTTGCGCTGGAAGAGGAGCAGGTAGATGACACCGACCGAGATGTAAGCATCGGCGAAGTTGAACACCGGGCTGAAGAAGAGGGTTTGTCCGGCGGCGTTTTTGATGATCGGAAAGTAGAGCATATCGACCACTTTGCCGTGCAGAAATCCGGCGTATCCGCCCTCGGCGGGGAAGAGCGAGGCCGCCGTGGTAAAGCCTGACTCGTTGAAAATCAGTCCGTAGAACGCGCTGTCGATGATGTTGCCCAACGCTCCGGCCAAAATCAGCCCCAAGCCGATCAACACCCCTTTGGGCACATCCGCTCGCCGGGTCAGGCGGTTGAGGTACCAGATGATAAAGCCCACGGCCACGATGCGGAAGACGCTCAGAAAGAGCTTCCCGTAATTGCCGCCGAACTCAAAGCCGAAAGCCGCCCCCGGATTTTCAATGAAACGAATGTAGAACCACTTGCCGAAAATGGGGATGTATTGGTCGAGGGTCATGTTGGTCTTGACCAAAATCTTCACGATTTGGTCGACGAGCAGCAACAGGACAAGGAAGATAATCAGGTTTCTTTTTTTCATCGGGTTTGATTTTGAGGCTCTTATGTTTCAGGATACCGGTTTGTCGGGATCGGGCATCGGCCATGCGAAATCGGCGGACGACAGCTCCGAGGCCGAAGTGGAGGTCGGTTGATCGTCGCCCCACGGGAAATTTTCGGGAGCCGTCCACCCCGCGCTTTCGGCCATGCGGCGCGCCTCGTCGGGGGTCATGTTAAAGGCCGTGGCGATGTGGTCGGCGATCTGGTCGATCCCCTCCTGCAATTTTTTGCCTAACATCATCTTCATCATCATGTTCAGGTTGACGTGCAGGGTCAGGCGCATTCGGGTATCATACGCATCGACCCGGTGCAACTGAATCCAAAAGACAAATTCAAAAGGCGAACCCTCGTCGCCCATGAATTTAATGGTGGTATAGGGAATCTTTTCGACCATGCGGATCGAAAACTTCATGCCCTTGACAGTGAACGAACAACGGTCGCCGTCGACGGTAAAATCTTCCACTTTATCCTGAAGCGGAGCGATAAACCGGCTGAAATCGGACAACAGGGCGTAAACCATCGAGTCCGGCCGGTTGATCCGAACCTGTTTGCTGACGTATTTTTCGAGTGACATAAGTATTTTTCAATTATTGCATCCAAATGGATGGATTTTTCCGCCATTGGCGCAGGGTTTCCAACTCCGAGGCAGGAACCACGCCCTCTTCGATGGCCAGCGGGATCATCGCGTTGTAATTCGACAGCGTGTCGAGCGTCACCCCCTCGCGCGCGAAATTCTCCTCGGCGGTGGGAAAGCCATAAGTAAAAATGGCCACCATGCCCAACACCTCGACCCCCGCATCGCGCAGGGCCTGCACGGCATTCAGACTGCTTCCACCGGTCGAAACCAAATCCTCGACGACCACCACCCGCGATCCGGGCGTGATCTCGCCCTCGACTTGATTGGCCAGCCCGTGCGATTTGGGGGCTGAGCGGACATAGATAAAGGGTTTGTTCATCGCCTCGGCCACCAAAACGCCGTGGGCAATGGCTCCGGTGGCCACCCCGGCGATCACCTCGACCTCGGGGTATTTCTCGGCAATCAGCCGCGCAAAGGCCTCGCAGACCTGTCGGCGGACGGCCGGATAGGACAAAATTTTGCGGTTGTCGCAATAGATCGGCGACCGCCAGCCCGAAGCCCAAGTGAACGGATTTGACGGATTCAGTTTTATTGCCTTAATTTGCAGGAGACTTTTGGCTATTTCCTTTTCTGTTGAAATCATGACTCGTACCCTCTATTTTTCCGACCGTGTCCTCATTTTGGACGACGATGCCACACAATACACCTCCGACGAGGTAGTTTTTGTCACTGTCGACTCCCCCGCCATTGAGAGAACAAAGTTGTTACAAAAAGTTCAGAATACCAAACGGCAGGTGTGGGTCACCGACGACGTGGAAGCAGTTTACCGAGCCATCGGCGCGCAGTTCCCACTGATCCGTGCAGGAGGCGGGCTGGTCGAGAACCCCCGGAGCGAGGTGTTGATGATCTTCCGGCGCGCTCATTGGGACCTGCCCAAAGGGAAAATGGAGTGCGGCGAAGGGATCGAAGCGTGTGCCCTGCGCGAAGTCGAAGAGGAGACCGGCATCTCGGGGATGCAGCTGGGCAAAACCCTCCTCGTGACCACCCACTTTTACCGGATGAACGGCGAATGGGTGATGAAAGAAACAACTTGGTACAAAATGGATTACACCGGCAGTCAGCCCTTAATCCCCCAACTCGAAGAGGGCATCACAGCCATCGAATGGGTTGCCCCGACACACCTCGATAGCTACCTGCGAACCGCCTATTCCACCATCGCCGAAGTCTTCCGCGCGGCCGGATTTTTTTAGCCTCTGACTGCCGATTTTTAGAAAAGACCTACCACCCCGTCACTTCGTGCCACCCCTCCTTCCTTGAAGGAGGGGACTTTAAAGAGAGTAAAAAACAAAAAAATCTCCTCCTTCCCCGAAGGAGGAGTACCCGAGCCTCACAGGCGAGGGGGAGGTGGTAGGTCTTTTCTACTTCTTCTCTCGTCTCTCGCCCCTCCACCACAAAATAATACATAATTTTCCCTGTGCTTTTCCTGAAAATCATTTCATTTCTTAGGTGCAATAATCACCTGAAAGAGGTTTCTATATCCTCTTTGACCGGGTGGACGGAGCATAGCTCTGTCCACCCGTATCTTTTTCGGATAGAGGGTTGGAAATAACCAAAGGTTTTACTAATTTTGCAACAATTGAGAAAATAATAACACGCCTTAATGTTTAAAACCGATGGTAAGGTAACGAGAAAACCAGCATGGCTAAAAATTAAACTCCACGAAGGCGCCGGATACGCTCAGGTGGCCAAGTTGATAGGCAACAACGAGTTGCATACGATTTGTGTCAGCGGAAAGTGTCCAAACCAGGCCGAGTGTTGGAGTCGTGGAACAGCAACTTTTATGATCTTGGGGGACATTTGTACCCGTTCTTGTAAGTTCTGCGCGACCCTCACTGGCAAACCGTTACCTGTCGACCCTGCCGAACCCGCTCGGGTGGCACGCTCCGTCTTTGCGATGGGGCTAAAATATGTTGTGCTTACCTCCGTCGACCGGGACGACCTCTCGGACGGGGGAGCGGCGCATTGGGCCGAGACCATCCGCCAAATCCGAAACCATAATCCACACAGCGACATCGAAGTGCTGATCCCCGATTTCGACGGGGATGTTGCGCTGTTGGATGTTGTGCTGGCCGCTCGCCCCGACGTGGTGGCTCACAACGTGGAGACCGTCAGGGAGCTGACCCCGCAGGTGCGGAGCCGGGCGCGATACGAAACGAGCCTCGGGGTGATTCGTCACGTGGCCCGCACGGGCATTCCGGCCAAAAGCGGGATTATGTTGGGGTTGGGCGAGACGCAGGAGCAGGTGTTGGCGACTTTCGACGATTTGGCCGAGGCCGGATGCCGTCGGCTGACCATCGGGCAATACCTGCAACCCACGGCAAAGCAGTTGAGCGTGGTGGAGTACATCCACCCCGATCAATTTGCATGGTATCGGCGGCAGGCTCTGAAAAGGGGCTTCACGCAGGTCGAAAGTGGCCCGTTGGTGCGCTCGTCGTACCGGGCGGAGCAGGCCGAAACAGAAAATAAAGCGAGGGCGTAAAACGTTTATATAAAACAGAATGAGCGAAAAGAGAGACAGACAAATCGACCTCCTGTTTATCGTATTAGGCCTATTGATTTTGGTGCTGTTGTTTATGCCCGATCCGTATGCCGATTACCGCACGGCAGGGTATGTCGGTGTGGCTGTTTTTCTGGCCTTTTTGTTGGTGCGTGAGATTCGCCGTCGTCGTCGGGTGAAAAAAGCGGACGACGAACCGCCCTTGTAAAGACGAGGAGCGATGGAAACGATCGAAGTTGTCGATTGGGGGCTTATCGAATACGGCGCGGCCTATCAGCGGCAACGCGAGGCGTTCGATGCGCTGACCGAGGCCAAACGGCGCGGGCAGGCGGGCAGGCAGATGCTGTTGCTTTGTGAGCATCCGCACGTCTACACGCTGGGCAAGAGCGGCACGGCGGAAAATTTGCTCGTGAGCGAGGCTTTTTTGCAGTCGATCGGCGCGACCTATTTCAACACCGACCGGGGCGGGGACATCACCTACCACGGTTACGGCCAATTGGTTGGCTATCCGATCCTCGATCTGGAACGGTTGGGGATGGGACTGAAGACATACATTAACGTCTTGGAAGAGAGCGTGATCCGCACGGTGGCCGATTTCGGCCTTCGGGGCGAAAGGCTCGACGGGGCGACCGGCGTTTGGCTGGAGGCGGGAAGTGCGCAAGCAAGGAAAATTTGCGCGATCGGGGTCAAGGCCTCGCGCTTTGTGACGATGCACGGCTTCGCGTTGAACGTGAACACCGACTTGAACTATTTTTCACACATCAACCCCTGCGGGTTTACGGACAAGGGGGTTACCTCCCTGAGGCAAGAGTTGGGGCGAGCGGTGGAAATGGAAGAGGTCAAAAGGCTCTACATCAAGCACTTTTTCGAGTGTATGGAGGAGCCGCACAAGAGTGATTTTTAAAATACAACAAATAAATAAAAAAAGTATGCACGCAGAAAAAAGATGGGTACTCAAGGAACAGGCTGATCCTGCTCTGGCCGAACATTTGGCGGCCGAGATGAGGATTGCTCCTGTCCTGGCTAACCTCTTGATTCAGCGGGGCGTCAAAACTTACGAGGAAGCATGTCAATTTTTTAATCCGAAGCTCGAAGACCTCCACGACCCGTTCCTGATGAAGGACATGGATCGGGCGGTCGCCCGCATCGAAGAGGCGGTACAGAAAAAGCAAAAGGTGATGATCTATGGCGATTACGACGTCGACGGCACAACAGCCGTGGCACTGATGTATTCGTTTTTGGAGAGCATCGGCCACTCCGATCTGTCGTTCTACATCCCCGACCGATACACCGAGGGGTACGGCATCTCGATCAAAGGGGTCGATTTTGCCGCCGAAACCGGCGTAGAGCTGATTATCGCGCTGGACTGTGGGATCAAAGCCAACGAAAAAATTGATTATGCCAAGAGCAAGGGCATCGACTTCATTGTCTGCGACCATCACCTGCCGGGCGACGAGATTCCCGGGGCGGTGGCCGTGCTCGACTCCAAAAGGCCGGATTGCGACTATCCGTTCAAGGAGTTGTCCGGGTGTGGGGTCGGCTTCAAGCTGGCGCAGGCCTATTGCGCTAAAAACGCGCTTCCTTTCTCGCAAGTAGAACCTCTGCTGGATTTGGTGGTGGTCAGCATCGCCTCGGACATCGTTCCGCTGGTCGGTGAAAACCGCATTTTGGCTCATTATGGGCTGAAACGCATCAACTCCACGCCCAACAAAGGGCTGAAATCAATCATCAAGATTTGTGGTCTGGAAAAACACCAGATCACGATCGACGACCTGGTCTTCAAGATCGGCCCCCGGATCAACGCCGCCGGGCGTATGGCGGTCGATCAAAACGAAGATTCGCCCCACTCGGGCGGCCACATGGCCGTAAGGCTCATGGTGGCTCACACCGACGAACGGGCCACCATGTACGGCGATGTGATCGACACACGCAACGACACCCGGAAGAACATCGACCGCTCGATTACGCTCGAAGCGCACGAATTTATCGAAAGCAACCCCGCGCTGAAAGAGCTGAAAAGTACGGTCATTTACAACCCCAAGTGGATGAAGGGGGTGGTGGGTATCGTGGCCTCGCGGCTGATCGAAACCTATTACAAACCGACCGTGGTGCTGACCATGTCGAACGGCTTTGTGACCGGCTCGGCGCGGAGCGTGCCCGGTTTTGACCTCTATCAGGCGGTCGAGTCGTGCGCCGATATTCTGGAAAACTTTGGGGGGCATACTTATGCCGCCGGGATGACCATGAAGCAGGAGAACGTCGAGGAGTTCACCGCGCGTTTCCACGCATACGTGGAAGAGCACATCGACCCGGAGATGCTGATCCCGCAGATCGACATCGACGCCGAACTGCTATTCAGCGACATCACGCCCGATTTTCGCTACACCCTGAGCCGCTTTCAGCCCTTTGGGCCGGGAAATACGGCACCGATCTTCGTGACCAAACGGGTCAGCGACCGGGGCGATACCCGGCTGGTCGGGGTCGATCGCGAGCACCTGAAGATGGACTTGATTCAGGGTCAAAAGCCTAACACCTCGATTTCGGCGATCGCCTTCCAGCAACCGGCCTATTACGACCACATCCGCCGGGGCGGAGAGATCGACGTGTGCTATCAGGTGGTCGAAAACCATTACCGGGGGGCGGTGACTCCTCAGTTACGGGTTCGGGATATTAAGCCCGTTCTCAAAACTTTGTAAAAATTAATTGTATGGAATTAAATACCTTAACGGCCATTTCGCCGGTCGACGGACGCTACCGCAACGCGGCCGCCGGGTTGGAACTCTATTTTTCGGAATACGCGCTGATCCGTTACCGGGTGCTGGTCGAGATCGAATATTTCATCGCCCTGTGCGAGTTGCCTTTGCCTCAGTTGGCCGATGTGCCGGCTGAGACCTGCGAGAGCCTGCGCGACATCTACCGCAACTTCACCGAAGCCGATGCGCTCCGGGTCAAAGAGATCGAAAAGACGACCAACCACGACGTAAAGGCCGTGGAATATTTCATCAAGGAGCGGATGGATGCCCTCGGGCTGGGCGGCCGGAAGGAGTTTGTCCATTTCGGCCTGACCTCGCAGGACATCAACAACACGGCCACGCCGTACAGCCTGCGCGAGGCCACCCACACGATCTATTACCCGGCTCTGGAGGAGATCGTCTGCCTGCTGAAAGCCCGCGCCAAAGAGTGGGAGGATGTGCCCCTGTTGGCGCGTACCCACGGCCAACCGGCCTCGCCGACCCGCTTGGGCAAGGAGATGATGGTCTTTGTCGACCGGCTGAACAAACAGCTCTCGTTGCTCAAACGCATCCCCTGCCCGGCAAAATTCGGCGGGGCGACGGGGAATTTCAACGCCCACAGCGTGGCTTACCCCGAGGTCGACTGGATCGCCTTTGCCAACCACTTTGTCAACGACACGCTCGGGTTGGATCGCTCGCAGATCACCACGCAGATCGAACATTACGACAACATGGCGGCCATTTTCGACGGCTTCAAGCGGATCAACACGATCCTGATCGACTTCTGCCGCGATATTTGGAGCTACGTCTCGATGGAGTATTTCAAACAGCGGATCAAGGCGGGCGAGGTCGGCTCCTCGGCCATGCCGCACAAGGTCAACCCGATCGACTTTGAAAATGCCGAGGGGAACCTCGGGATGGCCAACGCCATTTTCGGTCACCTGTCGGCCAAACTGCCGGTTTCGCGCCTGCAACGCGACCTGACCGACTCGACCGTTCTGCGCAACGTCGGGGTGCCGATGGCGCACACGCTGATCGCCTTCAAGTCGATTCTCAAGGGGATGGACAAGCTCCTGCTCAACCCCAAAGCGATCGACCGCGACCTCGAAGAGAATTGGGCCGTGGTGGCCGAAGGCATTCAGACGATCCTGCGGCGCGAAAATTACCCGAACCCTTACGAGGCCCTGAAAGCACTCACCCGCACCAACGAGGCGATCACCCGCCAGAGCATCCAACAGTTCATCGACACCTTGGCCGTCGAAGATCGGGTTAAGGCCGAGTTGCGCAAGCTCTCGCCACAAAGCTATACCGGGGTCAAATTCGAGTATTAAGGAAACTCCTAAAAATCCAAAATACTGCGTTACGCTCCCTCGCCAAAATGCTCGAGTACGTTTAGTACACTGCGCTTTTGTCTCGGTCGCAAGCCTTGTCTTTTGAATTTTTAGAAGTTCCCTTAAGTAATTTTACGACGTTACTTATTTAAGTTTAATGGATTTCAAAACCAATGCCTTGCGTCCGGCCACGGGCGGGGGACGGAAAATATACATCGAGACTTACGGCTGTCAGATGAACGCTAACGACAGCGAGGTGGTCGTCTCTATCCTTCAGCAAGAGGGCTTTGTCTACACGGACGACATCGCGCAGGCCGACGTGATTTTGGTCAACACCTGCTCGATCCGCGACAACGCCGAGCAACGCATTTGGGGGCGGCTCAACGAGTTTAAGCCCTACAAACGCAAAAAACGGGGGCTAATGGTGGGCGTGATCGGCTGCATGGCCGAACGGCTCAAAGAGGAGCTGATCCGGCGCGAGGATTTGGTCGACTTGGTGGCTGGCCCCGATGCCTATCGCGACTTGCCGCTGTTGATCCGCTCGGCCTCCGAGGGGCAAAAGGCGGTCAATGTCGAACTCTCGAAGGAGGAGACTTATGCCGAAATTTCGCCCGTGCGATTAGATAAAAACGGGGTGACGGCTTTTGTCTCGATCATGCGCGGGTGCAATAATATGTGCGCCTATTGCGTGGTGCCCTATACCCGGGGGGCTGAACGCAGTCGCGACCCGCAAACCATTCTGCGCGAGGTGCGCGAACTTTTTCAGCAAGGCTATCGCGAGGTTACTCTGTTGGGGCAGAATGTCAATTCATACCGCTGGAACGACGCGCAGGGGTCGGTCGACTTTCCCGCCCTGCTGGCAAGTGTGGCCGAGGTCGACCCGCTGTTGCGGGTGCGTTTTTCGACCTCCCACCCCAAAGACCTGAGCGACGAGGTGCTTCACGTGATGGCCGCCCACCCCAACCTCTGCCGGGCGATCCACCTGCCCGCCCAATCGGGCAGTACGCGCATTCTGGAGCTGATGAACCGAAAATACAGCCGGGAGTGGTACCTCGGGCGGATCGAGGCCATTCGCCGCATCCTGCCCGACTGTGCCATTTCAACCGACCTGATCGCCGGATTTTGCACCGAGACCGAAGAGGATCACGCCGAAACGCTCTCCCTGATGCGCGAGGTGGAGTACAGTTTTGCCTTTATGTTCAACTATTCCGAGCGTCCCAACACCCGCGCGGCGCGCCACTATGCCGACGATGTGCCCGAGGCGGTCAAAACCCGCCGACTGACCGAGATCATCCGCCTGCAAAACGAGCTGTCGCTGGCCAGCAACCAACAGGATGTCGGTCAAGTCCGCGAAGTCTTGGTCGAGGGAGTTTCCAAACGCAGTGAAGAACAGCTGTTTGGCCGTACCTCGCAGAACAAAGTGGTGGTCTTCCCGCGCGGCAATCACCGCCCCGGCGACTACGTCCACGTCCACATCGACAGCTGCAGCTCCGCCACCCTGCTCGGTGTCCCGGTCTAACCTCTCTTGACTGCGACTTTTTAGAAAAGTCGCCCGCCTTGAACTGCCGCTTTTAGAAAGCGGCGCAAATCGTCGCCTTTTGAAAAAGGCGACACCGAAAACTTTTCTGCTTGGGCTTGCAGGGCGACCATCCATTCAGGACTTCGTTTCATTTTTCATGCCCCCTGCCCTTCAAACAAGTTTGGGGCGGGACATGAAAAACAAAACGCATTCGCCCACAGGCGAATGTGATCGCCCTAAAAATTCACAAGCATTCACGCCGTCTCCCCTCTTTAGATAAATGTGCGGGAATGTTTTCGCCCTGAAAACTCAACGGTCTTTTCGTTTTATCCCTTTTAATACAAAGGAGGGGACTTTGTTATCCTGTAAAAACCTACCACCCCACCCTATCGGGCACCCCTCCTTCGGGGAAGGAGGGGACTTTTCGTCATTCGTCTCTTGTTTTTTTCTGAGAGTCTCCTCCTTCTCCGAAGGAGGAGTACCCGAGCCGATAGGCGAGGGGGAGGTGGTAGGTCTTTTCTGCATTTTCTTTCGTCTCTTGTCTCTCAGTACCACTCCACCTACTTTTTACACTGTCCCCCCCCATCCCCTTGCCAAAAGCAGAATAGAACAAAAAGAGGCCATCCGAAAGGATGGCCTCTTTTAGTTTTGCAGTGCAGGAATGTGTTCCTACTTTTTGTTGCGTTTATCGTAATGTTTTTGATAGCGGCTCATAAACTTATCGACACGTCCTGCGGTATCCACGAGTTTCACCTTGCCCGTATAGAAAGGGTGCGAGGCGCTCGAAATTTCCATTTTGTAGACGGGATAGGTTTCGCCGTTCACTTCGATCGTTTCTCGTGTCTGAACGGCGGACCTGGTCAAAAACACTTGGTCATTAGACATATCCTTGAATGCCACCAAACGATAATTCTTGGGGTGAATGTCCTGTTTCATTGTGTTTTGTTTGTTTTACGTTAATTGTCCGGGGGGCAAAGATAGCAACCCTTTTTCGTTTCTCCAAACGAAACCGCCGATTTATTTATACGAAACAACCAACACTTTCGATGTTTCCCAAAAACGTTTGGGGTCGGTGATGAGAATCTCCTGCAACGCTTTGTCGCTTCCTTCGACCAGCTGATAGGAGTCGGCCGGGTGGGGTGTCACCACCGTGGCGCGGCGTTGGCCGACCACAATGCGGTCGAGACTCCGCAGGTCGACCCGGGTCAGCTGATCCAAATCGTACCGCTGGCTCAGTTTCACCGCGCCGCTGAACAGGCCACCGGTGCGCTCGACGATCCCCGCCTCGCGCAACGACCGCTCACTGCCCACGATGTAATAGACGGCATGAAGCCGGGTGTCCTGCGCTTCCACTTGCGCCTCCAATTGGCTTTTGTTCTCTTCCAACCGAGCCGTACCGGCTTGCAAGCTGTCGAGGGCCGTATTCAGCTCGGCCACGTGAATTTGCATCGAATCCAATTCCTGCCGCAACAGGGCGATGTCGGTGTCCTTGTCCTCAATCTGTTTGGCATAACCGGCAATGAGTGCCTCCAACTCGCCGACCCGCACATTGGCGCGCCGCAACTGCTCGGTTGCCCCCTGCAACCGTTGCAAGGAGAGGCGGTTTTTCTGCAACAAGTCGTCGATCAGGGTGATGTCCTGCTGGATTTTGGCCCGCGTCTCCGGCTGAATTTCGGGCGAGACATTGGCCGTGACAATTCCCTCGCGATCCCTGATTTCGGTCAGGTTCGACGAGATTTCGTTCAGCGAGGCGAACACATCGTTCAACAACGAATCCTTTTGAGCCAATTCCCGCGCCAGCTGAGCCGCATCGGCCTCAGCCTCGGTGGCCCGCTGCCGCCCGCCGCACGAAGCACAGACAAAAAGCAGGGCGATCAAAACAATTTTTTTCATGGTATTGATTTTTAAGCAATTCAAAACAAGTTCTATATTTCGTCGGATCGCAACATCTCTACGAGCCTTTCCAAACTGTGGTTTTCCCGTTCGAGCCATTCGGAGAACGGATGGTCGATCAGCAGATCGACATCGGGATATTCATAAAGTTCTCCCTCCGCTTTCTCCAAACCCTCCAAAGAGAAAGGAACACCGAATTCCAACCAGTTTACCCAAGGCAATGTTATGTTTGCCAAATTACCTCCGGTTATCGCCCGGTATCCACCGCTATGTTGTCCGGCGGTAAGGCCGATCCCGAGCGTTTGGCAATACTGAGCGAACATTTGCCCGGCCGAATAGGTGATCGGGCTGGTCAATACGTAGACCTTCCCCCGGAAACCGTGTTTGGGATTATCGGGCAGGTATTGCAGGTTGCAGACCGTATCGGTGCTGAAGCGGGTTCCCGATGCGACTCCTCCCACGTACTCGATCAGGCGCTCCCGGTCGCTCTCCTCGATCTCGGGGCTGTTCGACAGGTTTGTCTGAAGTTTTTCCCGGCTTGCCTCGGTCACCAGAAAGACTTTGTTCATGTCGATCGGCTGGTCGGTAAAATAGTTCAGCGTATAGTAGAGATTTTCCCTCATCCCTCCGGAATTGCGACTGACATCGACGACCAACTCCTCGATATTGTCTCGGTCGATACGGCGCATCGCGCCCCGGATCAACCTTTTATAACGCCAGTCTTTGCCGAATAACAACATGGCTCCCCAACGCTTGCCCCAAAACATATTGATCGAGAGAACTCCGATGCCATCTCCCACATTTTCATACACGACAGGCTTTCCGCCCACAAGTTCCCCCTTTAAACGTCTGTTCTCGGACTTCTTGCTCAATTTGTGTTTTTGTTCTCGGGTTATGGGATATAACACGGTCGTATCCAGCCGATTGCTCTCTGGAAGAGAATAAACCACCTCAAACGGAAGATACATCCTCCCCAGAGTCATCTCCATAAAGAGATGATTCGTAAAATTAGGCCAAGACCGGGCAGATGCCTCATAGTCTGCATTCATCATAGCCATGGCATTGGCATCCTCCCCCGGACACAAAGCCCTGCTCAACAGGGCTATCTCTTGAGCCGATTGGCCGTTTATGGTGTGTATTTGAGCATAACGGGGGATTTTGCCTGTGAAGTCTTTCACATTATACACACTGCCGTCGTCCCATGTCTGAACCCAGAGCGGGAAAAGGGCATCTTCTTTTTCAAAAACCCTCCATCGGTTATACATCCCCGTGTCGGGAAATTTGAAATGCGCATCGTCTCTGAGCAGGTTCAAGTAACGCAATAGGTAAACGTAATATCCCTGCCCGCCATTATCGAAAAATCGCTCCACCTCGGCGTTCACACGTTCCACACCGCTATTCCATGCCGAATCGCTCAAGCCACGGCGGCCGGAGATGTAATTGTTTTCGATCTGGTCGATAATAAACGCCACTTCGCTCAGACCGATACGCTTCAGAGAATCCTTATTGGCCTCCGTGATCGTCTGACCATGCAGAGAGAGCGTGGTCAGCATCGACAGAATCAGGATACAGGCCCTTAATTTCATAGTATTCCTTTAGAATACCACCCAGACGTTGAAGCCAAAATCGTACACGTTGAGGCCGGTGTGGCCCACGATGTTCAGACAGGGTTTGTAGTCGACCCCTAAGACGATGGGTGCCCCGGCGATCTTGTACTCGCATCCGACCACGCCGTCGATCCCGAGGGTTCCTTTGCCCTTGTCGCCCGCTTTCCAATTGCCGAAGTTGCCGCCTGCGCCGTAATAGAAATTCAGCCCGGTGACATCAAGCGGCACATTGCGTTCGTACAACAGGTAGATGTTCGTGCCGTGATCCAGCCCCAATATCCCCTCCAACATATTGGCACCGCCCAAGCTGGCCTTGACCGAAATGCCGCTATCCTGCAAGCCGCCGCGCAGGCCGACACTCGCATTGTAATCCTGTGCTATTGCCCCCGTTGCGGTCAGCACCGCAAATGTTAGCAGAAGAGTGAGTTTTTTCATGGTTACGGTCTTTATGGTGCAAAGATACACCTTTTTATTCAAAAAGATCAACGATTGTCTCCCCGGCCGTCAGGTGGTGGGTTTTCCAATGTAACGCCTTTGCAGGCAAAAGGTTACAGGCGTTGTCGTCGATAAAGAGCGTCGTTTCGGGGTCGATGCCACTCTCGCGCTCCACGCGGCGGTAAATGGCTGGGTCGGGCTTGCGCAATAGCAACTCGTGGGAGTAAAAACAGCGCTCGAAATAGGCCTCGAAGCCCTTGCCTCCGATGATTTCGGCCACCAATTTTTTGATGTGCTCGATGTGTTGCGGGTTGGTGTTGCTCAATACAAAAAGGCGATAGCGGGTACTTAACTCCTCGATCAGCGCGTATCGGCGGGGGTCGATCGCCGGTAACATGGCGTTCCACGCCGCCCAAATCTCGCCGTCGGTCGCCCCGGAGGCATCGTACTCCGCCCGGATGGCCTCCAAAAAGCCCCGGTCGTCGATCTGCCCCAACTCATAGGCCAGCCAAAAACCGCGCTGTTGGGGGTGGATGTCCTCCTCGCGCAGGTCGCCGATCTGCAAATCGGCAAAGGCTCGGAGCGTGGCGGGAATGTCGAGGTCGATCAGGACGTTGCCCATATCGAAAACAATTGTTTCTATGTTCGAGAGGGATGTGTCGCGCAATTTCATAATTCGTCGATGAATTTTGTTCTTTCGCTGCAAAGTTCTACTTTTGTAAGCGGAAAAACAACTTTTTCCGATCGGGGCCCATAGCTCAGTTGGTTAGAGCAGCGGACTCATAATCCGAAGGTCGCGGGATCATGCCCCTCTGGGCCCACCAGAAAATCAAGCAGTTACGAGAGTAGCTGCTTTTTTTGTTGGGATGTTTCGATGCGGTTAGGGGGTGGTTTGAGAAGGAAAGTTAAACCGAGAGTTAAACCAGAAAACCACATGGCTACAGGTATTAACATCTTGTGTTACAAGTCAAAAACATTGGCAGACGGCTCACATCCTTTGATGATCCGGGTCTGCAAAGACGGAAAGAAGAAGTATTTGAGTTTGGGAGTGTCGGTACAACCTCAATTTTGGGACTTCGAAAAGAACAAGCCTCGCCGAAATTGCCCCAACAAACTACACATCGAGAAACTGATTGCCGAGAAAAGTCGAGAATACGCAGACCAGATTCTTGATTTCGAAAGCGAGAAGAAGCAATTCACGGCAAGTACTCTTGTCAACTCGGTAAATAAGCCCGTAAAATCTCTAACGGTCAGCGGCTTGTTTGCATCCCACATCACCGACCTCAAAGCCCAAAAACGCAGGGGTTACGCCCAGACATTCATGGAGCTTCAAAACTCGCTTGTGCTGTTCAATGGGCATCTTGACATCTATTTCTCCGACATTGACGTTGCATGGCTGAAACGCTATGAAACATGGCAAAGAGGACAGGGGCTTTTGGAGAACACTATCGGTAAGCGGTTGCGAACGTTGAGAGTGCTGTATAATGTCGCTATCGAGCAGAATCTCGTTAAGCGTGAACTCTATCCGTTCAATGCTTTTAAAGTGTCTAAACTGCATCAGGCAACGGCTAAAAGGGCGATCTCTAAAGGCGAGGTTACACAGGTTATCAATTACCAGAGTGATGAGCCTTATGCTCAATTGGCCATTGATCTATTCGCATTCTCATACTTTACGGGTGGGATCAATTTTGGGGACATGGCCTTTCTTAAACCCGACAATATCGTGGACGGGCGGTTGGTCTATGTAAGGCGCAAGACGCATAAATTGATCAGACTGCCGTTGCAACCAAAAGCAGTTGAAATCATCAAGAAGTACATCAGTCCGTTTTACGATGATAGTGACTATATTTTCCCTATTCTTTCATCGTTTCATAAGACCGAGATACAGCAACGCAATCGGTTGCATAAGGTGCTTTCCAACGTAAACAAAAGGCTGAAAAAGATAGGCAGGGAGTTAGAAATCCCGATTGATTTAACGACCTATGTTGCCCGACATTCGTATGCCACCGTATTGAAACGCTCTGGAGTCAGCACTTCGCTAATCTGTGAATCATTAGGTCACAGTTCCGAAAAAGTAACACAATACTACCTCGATAGCTTTGAAAACTCGCAGATTGACGAGGCGATGAAGAATTTGCTATGACATGATTTCAGGGAGAACAATTCTATATGCCCCCGTACAAATTACGTCATAAACATTTAAAGGGATCGTTCATTGATTTGGGCGATCCCTTTATGTTTTTATGTGGTATCTTAATCAAAATTGGCTATTTTTGTGTGATTAAAGCATTGCATATCATGATGAAAGTCGGATTAATAGTTGCGGGTTCTAACATACGATCCAAAATAAAAACTTCATATAATAAAGATTATGAAGTGAATGCTGTTAGCAATAAAAGTATTAAGTTAGTTGTATTTAATCCGCTTAATCCAGATGATTTTAGAAATTTTGAATATACGCAAAGCGACTGGAATATTATTTTCGAGGAATATAAAGATTTTTCAAACAGTAATGGCTCCGCTCCACCCTCATTAGTACGTGCAATTATTTTCAGTACTTCCAAATTCGACATACAAGAATTTGCAAAAGCCTTAGATGCGCTATACCATTCATTAAATGCTGATGCTCAACAAAAATTATTAACCGACATTTGGCAATTATCTCTCTATTCAGCTAAAACACAACACAAAGAGATCGTTTCTGTTTTAGCCACATATGACACCAGATATCAATATCGGCCAGAAAAGCATATCATAACAGATTCGATTGAGTATTGCCTGAAAATCGCAGAGAGTCCTGACAATTATTCACTTAGTATATCCGATGTGCCACCATTAGAGAATAAAAACATCTTCCAAAAAATACATATTATTGACAATTTGATCGGACGAAGCGTAATCGCTTATGAGGATTGTAACGCTTTAATTCGATCTCTCTATTGGAAAAATGGCTTTTGGCCATTGTCTATGCACAGTTTCATTCCATTCGTAGATTTCTTTTATTGTTTTACCCTAACAGGACAACTTAACATTATTCGTAAAATAGCATATGACATACAAAATAGTGATTTAAAAATCACTATTCCAGACCTTATGGTACTTATCGAAGCGAATACAGAAATAAAAACTATTCATGAAAAATATCACTTCAATAAGGTAGATAAGACTTTAGAGATTCTGATTTGTTCTCTGGATACATATAGCCGAACTGGTAAATTTTTATCGCAAGGCAAGATTTTCGACATTCTCACTAACCTTAAAGACATTCATTCAAAATATTTCTTAGGAGAAAGAATTTTGTTCGATTTCTGCAATGGAGGTTTGTTGAATAACAATAGATATAATCCAGATTTAAAAGACGATAATACAGGGACTAATCCTTATTTTTTTGATCGTTCGCATTTCTTTCAGGATGCTCCATCTCATAAATGGGCAGGAATGGAGGAATGTCTAAAGGATATCTGTAATGGACGAATGTCACAAAAGAGAGACAAGGAGGTGAATCGATATTTTCTCTGGTGTTACGGTAAAAGATGCTATCGAAATACCATAAAAAGGAGAACTGAATTTAAAGAGTATAAATTCATTGATATTTGTTCGGCATTTAATTTAACAGTCACAAAAGAAGCGGAATGTGGGTTAGTTGCTAATGATGAATATTCCAAATTTCTCGACACAATAGGTAAGATTAGTAGAATCAGTGCCAATATCTATTGTGAATCTTGTGGTAGCATACTGTTTCCCGTCAAACGTTCAGATAAAGAGTATGTAAATTATTACAACTTATTTTCTTGCCCGAATAAGAACTGCAATCAACATGAGATAAAAATATACCTATCACATTGTCACACTTCAAATTGCAGAGGCGTTATTGATAGCAGACATCACAAGAAATGCCCCAATGGAATGCACATATGCCCCGAGTGCTTCGGCTGTTGCTCTGAAAAATTTTATCAGAATCAAAAGCGATTAATGGGGACATCTGGCATTCCAACACCTGTATCATTGAGCAGGGCAATAGAAAATCGCTTGGGTCATAACGATAAAGGGGAATTTTTTTGCCATAAATGCGGAGTTGAGCTAATTGATAATAAATGTGTGAATTGCGGAATTGAACATAAGAACTTCAAGCGGTATCGGTATCAATGACGCGATTTAGAAATTTCAGATAATCCATACCCTTATAAAAATAATGTCATGTCACAACAAGTCCAAGTATACCCGATCCACACTTCAATGTTCAAAGAGCTTGTAGCATTACTCGATGAGTATTTCGGCATTGATTACGGGTATTTTACAACAGAGATAAGAAGATTGGATAGCTGGAGTGTCGAGGCAGATTCTCCAGACATTGAAGCACTTGAATCCGACAAGTATCTGTTATTTGTGCATTCTATCGATTTCTCCGAATTTTCCAAAATTCTCAACATCGTTAAAGAAGAAGATGATAGCGACATAAACATAACCCATGTTCTATTTCTACTCGCTCACATTATCAAAGACAAGGATTATTTCAAAATAATGGATTTCATCAATGAAATGGCCGAAGATTATCTAAAGTATAGAGTTGTACGGGAGGATTTACTCAAACTATATGTCTGGTTAAACGATCCCAAAACAAAAATCGACCAGAAATTAACCTTAAAGCACGCTATGGGTAACATTGAGATCGAAAATTTTGATGGTTGGTTTACGAGGAATCTTTTGGAAGGATATTTAGATAAATACCTGTCGGATATTACGACCATAGAGCAGGCCGAATCGGAACTACTTACATATAAAGGCAGAAAGGGACGCAAAGTAAATGATAGGAGAGTACCCGTAATCATGTACGGCATATTTCGAATGCTCAATGACCAGAAGAAAATGAAATCGCCCCAATCAGATTCATTGTGCAAATTAATCATCGAATATCTAAAATACATCGGCGTTTTCGATGATGATACCAATGTGGACAACCAATGGATAAGGGCGCAACTAAAGTATATAAGCACCAAACCAGAACCACCAAAATTTGAGAGACTCGGAGTTCTGAAAAAGACCACGTTGGAAGAAATGGAAGAAAAAAATACAGGCAGAAAATTATACTGATTTTACAAAGCATCAATCACGTAAAGAATAGGGGCTTAAATGGCTCCTATTCTTTTTTTAGCATTTTTTGAGATTGACTTATCCTTGTACTGTCAAACAAGATCAGAGCGTACGGCTGATCGAGGGAGACAGGTAGCGCAGACCACCAGAAAGGCGACATTAAAAAATAAAATTTTAATCAGATGAATACAAATTTAAATTTAACAATTGAAAACAAAACCAATTTCCAACTGTATCAGGTAACCGTTAAAGCCCAAACCAACGAGGCGCTTTTTAAACTCATCGAGCAGGCCATTGAACGCAAGCCTGTCCAGATGATAGTAACTCCCAGAATAGATGTTGCTGGCTATCCTTATTACTGGGTAGGTATTCGCTCCGATTACCGCGAACTCAACTTCAAACTTCAGGTAAACGACCAAATCATGAATTATATCCTTGCCTACCTAAAAGGCGATGAACAGCTACCGACCGTTTCCGATTTCAATCCGACCGAAAAAATCGAAAATGTTGCCGAGTGGCTGGAATGTCACGAAATGAAACATTTCCGTTCTTCGCTCTATGACAAAGAGGAACTTTCGATGAAAGAGGGCATAAACTACCTGACAAGGAAATTCGTCTATCTGAACGGCAAGATCAATTACCCGTCGACCAAGTGTGACGACGCACTGAGCATTCTTCTTGGTTAGATTCTACACCAAATGAATAGATGTTTAACGATAGAGGGGGTGGAGAGCGATCTCACTCCCTCTATTTAACTCCGTATGCAATGAAAACGATTGAAATAAAAATAGAAAAAGGCCAATATCTTGGTGAGGTATTACCAATCATCGAGACTAACACAATCATCAATAAAACGATATGCGGTTGCGGTGCGACAACCCTTGAACTTAACGCCCCCAGGCACTCAATCATTATCGAGCCGAATTTGCCTGTAATATTAGGCAAGAAAGCCAAACATGATTTCCTATTGGGAGTATATGAGGGAGTGAACACAAAACAGATTGAGAAGTATTTGTATAACTATCAGAACGACGGTTATTATAAGATCATGACCACGCCAGAGAGTTTCGGCAAGGTGCGCCGAGCGATCCGAAACGTAAGAATGAATCTACATAAAGACTTCTTCCTGCTGTTCGATGAGTGCGAAAAAACCACGCAGGACATCGGATACAGGAAAACTATTATCCTGCCGATCTATGACTTTTTCCGTTGCGATAACAAGGCGATGGTTTCGGCCACTCCGATTATCATCGAAGACCCGCGCTTTGAGGAACAGGGCTTTCAACTGGTTAAAATCATCCCGACCTATGATTACCGCAAAGATTTAACCCTTGTGCCAACCAATAATGTATATACCACTCTCCGCAAATACCTAAAGGAGTTGCCGGAAGATCAGATTGTTTGTTTCTTCCATAACTCCACAAAAGGCATCGACCTGATAATAGGGCATCTGGACATAAAGAAGAAGTCCAACGTCTATTGCAGTTCGGAGAGCCGAGATACGCTAATAGATAAGGGATATAGCAACGCTTTCGACAGGCTTAACGAGGTCGACGAGGATGTAAAACTAAACAAGTATAACTTCTTTACGAGCCGTTTCTATTCTGCCGTCGACATTGAACTACCTATTAAACCCGTTGTGATAATGATTACCGAGGTATTCTCCGCGCCTTACTCGCTGATCGACCCGACAACGGAAGCCGTGCAAATCGCAGGGCGATTCCGAAATGGGGTGAGTCGACTGATCCATATAACCAACTACAACCGCAAAGCCAAAGTGTGTGGACGTGCGGAAAAAGAGCAGTTACTAAACGAACAGCACAAGATTTACTCCATATTCCGTAAGCTATGGCTCAATACAAGAACTAAAGGAGAAGTATTTATCTTGAAACAGGCATTGGAAAGAGTCGATTACTCCGAATTTGTTTTGCCGTCTGGAGAACGCAACTTTTTCAGATACAACAACGCTTTCCGTGAGGAATACATCAAGATGATCTATAAGTCATGCACTCGGATTTTTCAAGAGTACGAGGACAGCAAAGCATTTAATATGGATTATCAACATTGCTTTTTCGCCACGACAGACAAGGACAGGCGCATTATCGACCCGCCAAAATCGGCAAGCCAGATCGAACTCAACAAGTTGGCATTGGAACAGGTGCGAAAGCTGATGCACTCCAAAAACGAATACGATAAGGAATATCTAAATCAGATCGCCCACACTTATAAGGTTGTCTGCAATGGGGTTGCCGAGTTAGGATTTGACGGAGTTGCCAATACAGGCTATAAAACCAAAGCGATTCAGGACGCCATAGAGCAAAGCATACTGAATAAGAAAATGCTCTCTACGGGAGTTAAATCCGCAGTTTACAGGGCTTTCAAAGAGAATACCCTCTATACCCGTTCCGAAATAAATGACAAATTACAGGCAATATTTGGCCGGTTCGACATACCTTTCAAGAGATCAGGCTGTTCGTATCTAATAGGGAACTATTTCCATATAGCGGAAGCCAACACAAGCCAAAATAGAGGTTGGATGTTGTTTTCTCGGCGATATGAACCGATGACATAATTCAGAAAAAATCCATCGGATATCCCCCTCTGGAAATTACGTCATACGAGATCAAGCCGATTAGATACATAATTTGGTGTATCTAATCCACACGAGAGCAGTATCTGTGAGAATCACCCCCGGCCATTTTTACTGGGAATTTATTTCGGACTTATACAGCTTTTACTATGACTCCGATTTCTTTTTAAATGGTTAAACTCAAGACAATTAAAAATAGCTGAGGCTTATAAATCAAAGCCCCAAAATCTAAAAACTAAGAGCTTGTTTGGGTTTTTCCACCGAAGCTATTTTTGAGCTATTTTTGCATCCATTTTTTCTCGTAAACGCGGCGCATAGTGGTTCTACGTAACAAGTTTACGAGGGAAAATGGGGTAAAAAGAGCCGAAAAGAGCGAGAGTGAAAAATTCCAAACAAGCTCTAAAAAGGAGCAGCACCGAAGATTTCCGGTGTTGCTCCTTTTTTTTGGCTTTTTAACCGCTCTTTTTGACGGTTTTGGACAAAATAATATCCTAAAAATTTTTAAAAAATAGCGGTTTTATTTGGAATCATTAAAAAAAAATTTTAAT
>JAISHQ010000031.1 GCA_031262465.1 Rikenellaceae bacterium | reverse complement strand
CTCCTGCCGGTCGATAGTGCCGTTCTAAAAGGCACCCTCGACAACGGGCTGACCTATTATGTCCGGCACAACGAGACTCCGGCCGATAAGGTCGAACTCCGGCTGGTCATCGACGCCGGGTCGATTCTGGAGACGGATGCCCAGCAGGGGTTGGCTCACTTTCTGGAGCACCTGTCGTTCAAGAAGACAGCACTTTTCCCGCAGGGGGATATGGTTACCCGGCTGGAGGACATCGGGGTGCAATTCGGTCAGGAGTTAAACGCCTATACCTCTTTCGAGGAGACGATCTATTACCTGCCCGTGGCGGCAGAACACCGGGATTTCGGCCTGTCGGTGCTGAAGGAATGGGCGGCCAACCTGTCGCTCACCGACGAGGAGATCGACAAGGAGCGGGGGGTGATTCTGGAGGAGTTGCGTCTGGGCGAAAATGCCGGTAAACGGTTGCGCGAACAATACCTGCCGGTGCTCATGGCCGGCTCGCTCTACCCCTTGCGTCTGCCGATCGGCAAGGCGGAGGTGTTGGCCACCTTCCCCTATGAAGAGGTACGCGATTTCTACCGCAAGTGGCATCGTCCCGAGCTGATGGCAGTGATTGCCGTGGGCGATATAGACCCCCAAGAGACGGTCGAGGTCATCCGGAAGCTCTTCGGCGATATACCGCCGACCCCGCCCGGAACGCCCGCTCGCCCGGTGACGGTGGTTCCCGACCACGCTGAGTCGAGGGTCGTTGTGGCCACCGATCCCGAGACCCGCAGTTGTTCGGTCGAAATATCCTACAAACACCGGCCTCAGCGGATCACCACCCAGCGGGAATATGTCGAAAATGCGGTGGTCGACGCGCTGTACAGTTCGATGATGAACGCCCGCCTGAGCGAGTTGATGGCGGCAATGGAAACCCCGCCCTTCTCGGATGCCGAATCGGGCTATTCCAGCTATTTCCGGGGGGTCGATACCTATTCGATGTATGCCCGAACCACTCCGGCGGAGGTTCTTCGGGCGCTCAAAACGCTGGCCGAAGAGGACGAGAGGGTCTTGCGGTACGGATTCACCGAAACCGAACTCGACCGAGCCAAAAGCAAGCTGTTGCGCCGGGCTGAACGCTATTATAACGAGCGGGAAAACACCGCCTCGGATTTGTTGACGGACGAATATCAGGTCAATTTCCTCTCCGGCCAGCCGATCCCCGGCCCTGCGTTCGAATACGGGTTGTTGATGACTGTTTTGCCCACCCTCCGTGCGGAACAGGTGGCGGCCAAAGCACCGGCCTATATGACCGAGCAGAACCGAACCATCGTCGTGACCGGACCCGAGCAGGCGGGCGTGACGTACCCTTCGGCTGAGGAACTGATGGCCGTGCTCGACGAGGTAAAACGGGAAGAGATCGAACCTTACGACGACGGCGAAGTGGTAACCCGGCTGATGTCCGCTCAGCCCGTTCCGGGAAAGATCACAGCCGAACGCTACCTGCCGCAGACCGACATCCACGAGTGGACGCTCTCCAACGGGGCGAAGGTCGTCTTTAAGATCACTGATTTCAAGAACGACGAAATCCTCTTCCGATCCACTTCGGACGGCGGTTTCAGTATGTTCCCCGAAAGCTACGATATGTCGGCTCTCTATGCCGTCCGGACACAGGATAACAGCGGGGTCAACGGGATCAACAATACCCAGCTGATGCGTTTGATGTCCGGTAAAACAATCGCTCTGACCCAGTCGCTGGTGCTTTACAACGAGTCGATGTCCGGGCGTTTCTCTCCGACCGATGCTTCGGATTTCTTCCAATTGGTCTACCTCTACCACACGGCACCCTATTTTCAACGGACAGAGTTCGACAAGATTCTGCGTCAGGAGAAATCGGAGTATAAAAACCTGCTCGATTCGCCGGACAACCTGTTTAGCTATCGGATCAACGAGGTGGTCAATAACGGCAATCTGCGCCGCAACCGCTGGCCGGTACCGGAGAATCTGGCGCAGGTCGATTTCGACCGGGCGGTGGAGGTCTACACCTCCCGTTTCGGCAATGCCGCCGGGTTTACCTTTATCTTTGTCGGCAACATCGACACGGTGACCTTCCGTCCCTTTGTGGAGAACTATTTGGCCGCCATTCCGGGAGACCCGGCCACCAAAATCGGCTCGGTCGACCAACATTTCTCCGCCCCCAAAGAGCGCGAAACCTACATTTACCGCATCGGCAACGACCCGGATAAGGCCCGGGTTACGCTTCGTTTTTACCGAGAAGCCCAGTGGGACGCGGCCGATGAGTTCCGTTACCTCCAGTTTGTCGATATTCTCAACACGCGGATCTTCGAGAGCCTCCGGCTGGAGATGGGAGGCATTTACGGTGCTTCGGTCACCGGGCAGGTCAGCCCCGCCCACGAGCAAGAGTCGAGCCTGAGCATCGCCTTCGGCACCAACGCCGAGGCCTGTTCGGCCTTGGCCGATCGGGCTGTGGCCGAGGTGAAGAGGCTGATCGCCGAAGGCCCGACAGCGGAGGAGGTCGATCGGGTGCGGGAAAAACTGCGGGTGGCGCACCAGTCCACGCTGCGGCAAAATGCCGCTTGGCTGTTGGATATCATGGAGGCCTACCGCTACAACCGTCCGGTGGAGTCTCCCGCTCAAAAATTAGAGGCGATCGAAGCACTTAACCCGCAAAATATCCGGCAGGCGGGAGCGCGTTATGTCGATCCGGAAAACTACCTCGAATTTATTCTGCTTCCGACCGAATAAAGTTCCCTGAACCCTATAAACAGAAAAAGGATTTACCGGGAGGTAAATCCTTTTTTCGTTACCTTTGTATAATGGTAGATTTTCACGCGATACTGCAACAATATTGGCATCATGCCACTTTTCGTCCGACCCAATTGGAGGTGATTCGCTCCGTTTGGGCGGGGCGCGACACGTTGGTGCTGATGCCGACAGGCGGCGGCAAGTCGGTGACCTATCAAGTGCCCACGTTGGCGCGTGAGGGGGTGTGCGTGGTCATCACCCCGCTGATCTCCCTGATGAAAGATCAGGTCGACAGCCTCCGCCGCCGGGGGATCAAAGCGGCGGCCATCTACACCGGCATGACCCCCCGGCAGATCGACATCACGCTGGATAACTGCGTCTATGGCGATGTGAAATTCCTCTACATTTCGCCCGAACGGATCGACAGCGAGCTGTTCCGGGCGCGTTTTGCCCGCATGGCCGTGTCGCTGATCGCCGTCGACGAGGCGCACTGCATCTCCCAATGGGGCTACGATTTCCGCCCGGCCTACCTGAAGATCGCCCGCCTGCGGGAGCTTCAGCCCGATGCCCCGGTGCTGGCGTTGACCGCCTCGGCCACACCCGCCGTGGTCGAAGATATTTTCGATAAACTGAAATTTCAGGAGAAGAACCTGTTTCAGGCGGGTTTCGGTCGTGTAAACCTGTCGTATGTCGTCCGACAAACCGAAAATAAGCCCGAACAGCTCCTGCGGATCATCCGACAGGTTGGCGGAAGCGGGATCGTCTATGCCCGCACCCGCGAGCGGACGGAAAAGGTTGCCGAATTTTTGCAACAGCACGACATCACCGCCGATTTTTACCACGGCGGCCTGCCCAACCTGATGCGCGCCGCCAAGCAAGACAATTGGTTGCAGGGGCGGCAACAGGTGATGGTGGCGACCAACGCCTTCGGGATGGGGATCGACAAGCCCGATGTGCGCTTTGTTGTCCATGTCGACCTGTGCGATTCGCTGGAGGCCTATTACCAGGAGGCCGGGCGCGCCGGGCGTGACGGGGCACCGGCCTATGCCGTAATTCTGCTTTCGGAGGAGGACAAACGCACGGCGGCCAAACGGGTGAGCATGGAGTTCCCGCCCGTGGAGACGATCCGCCGCATCTACGGGGCGGTCTGCAACGAGTTTCAGGTTCCCGTGGGCGGAGGCCGCGAGTTGGCGGTCGATTTCAACATCTATGCCTTCTGCCACCAACATCGTTTTTTTGTCCCGACCGTCGCCAACGCCCTGAAAATCTTGCAACTCAACGACTATATGCTCCTGACCGACGAAAGCGATCACCCACCCCGGGTGGTCTTTACCGTCTCGCGCGACGACCTCTATAAGATACAGGTCGATCGGCAGGAGTTGGACTACTTCATCCGCGTTCTTCTGCGTACCTACACCGGCATTTTCAGCGACTTCGTGCCGATCAACGAGCACGAAATCGCGCACCTCTCAGGGTACGACCTCGACCGGGTGCGCGAACTGCTCAAACGGCTTTGGCAGTTGCGGATCATTCGTTACATTCCCGGCAACCGTTCGGCCATGATCCTCTTTCTCAACGAACGCTTGGATGAAAATAACCTGCGCATCTCGCCCCAAAGTTACCGCATCCGCAAGGAAGTTGCCCAACAGCGGTTAGATGCCATGATCGGGTACGCCGAAAACCGTTCGGAGTGCCGAAGCCTTGTCCTGCAACGCTATTTCGGGGAGCAGGCCGACGACCCCTGTGGTCGATGCGACATTTGCCGCGACAAACGCAAAGCGGCGCGCGACGAGGCCGGAGAAGGGGAGGGGAGAGAACAGGCTCGCGGAACATCGTTGCGCGATCGGATTCTGGAGACCCTCTCCACCGGCGGGCAGAGCCTGCACGAGGTGGTCGCCACCCTGCGGGGCGATCTGCCCGCTATTCTCGACGAAATCCGCGCCCTGACCGCCACCGGGCTGATTGTCCAAAAGCCGGACGGAACGATCGAGTTGCGCCCATAAAATAAGAGTACCGTGAAAAAAATCGGCAGAAAGATTGTAGGGAACTTCTAAAAATTCAAAAGACAAGGCTTGCGACCGAAGAAAAAGCGCAGTGTACATAAGTACTCGAGCATTTTTCAGAGGGAGCGTAACGCAGTATTTTGGATTTTTTAGGAGTTCCCTGTACCTTTGCACGTTCATGCACGATTACAAAAACATATCCATCAAAAACCGCCGCGCCCGGTTCGACTACGAGATACTCGACACGCTGGTCGCGGGGATCGTTCTGACCGGCACCGAGATCAAATCCATCCGCCTGGGGAAAGCCTCGCTGGTCGACTGCTACTGCTATTTTCACGCGGGCGAGCTTTACGTGCGTGGCATGAACATCTCCGAATACCACTGGGGAACCTACAACAACCACCAGCCCAAGCGCGACCGCAAGCTCCTGCTCAACAAAAAAGAGTTGCGCAAACTCGAACGAACCGCGCAAGATAACGGGATCACCATAGTCGGCCTCACCCTCTTTGTCAACGAAAAAGGGCTGGCCAAACTCCTGATAGGAGTGGCACGCGGACGCAAAAATTACGACAAACGCGAATACATCAAAGAACAAGATAGCCGCCGAGAACTCGATCGCGCCATGAAACGGTAACGCCTTTGACTGCGACTTTTTAGAAAAGTCGCCCAAAATCGTCGCCTTTTGAAAAAGGCGACACCGAAAACTTTTGTGCTTGGGTTTGCAGGGCGATCATTTCTTTCAGGAACTTCGTTTTATACTGTACTCCCCGGCCTCTCAAGCGAGCTTGAGCCGGGGAATACAGCACAAAACGCATTCGCCCCCGAGGGCGAATGTGATCGCCCTGAAAACTCATTCTACAACAGCATATTATGACTAAGTTTATGCAGAAAAGACCTACCACCTCCCCCTCGCCTATTGGCTCGGGTACTCCTCCTTCCCCGAAGGAGGAGATTTTTTGTTTTTTTACTCTCTTTAAACTCCCCTCCTTCGTGGAAGGAGGGGTGGCACGAAGTGACGGGGTGGTAGGTTATTCTGTCAGATAGGTGAGAATCTGACCGCTAATTTGCAAGAGCGAAATTTCGCACATTTTGGTGTTATACTCGGCAACCAAGATTCGCTCGCTGGCATCCAACAGACTCTTTTGTGCCTCACGCATCTCGATACCGGCCAAATCTCCCAACAGATAACGCTCTTTGGCTATCTCGTGGTTTTGGCGGGCGGCGACAAGGTTCTGGCGCTCGAGGGTGAGCAGTTGCAGGTTATTGAGATAGGCTTGCCAGAAGGTCGATAGGTCGGCATTCAAAGCAGTTTTGACCTCGGCCTCGCGCAGGCGGGCATTATCGGTCTCGATGCGTGCATTGCGGATTTCTCGCCGGCGGTTGCCGTCGAAAATCGTAAATCCCAGCGACAGCCCTGCATCGGGCCCCCACGTGTGGCGGTTGCGGGTTGTACCTCTATTATAAGCGTTCATCCCATAGCCATAACCTGCATTGAGACGCAGATAGGGATAGTTGCGCGACTGCACGGTTTTAAGGTCGAGTTGGCTGAGGGTGGTGTTGCCCGCCGCCTGCAACAATTCAGCATTCACTTCGGTCATTCGGCTATGCAAATCGGCCCATTCGAGAGTGCCGTCGATTGTTATGAGCGAGTCGCCCACAGCGAACTCCTGCCCCACATTGTCGTTGGACATCAGCTGGTTGAGTCTCACACGCGAGGTCATCACAAGCTCCTTTTGGTTGATGAGTTGCGACGAGTCGGCATTCAAATCGACCCGCGCCTGCAACACTTCGAGCCGCGAACCACCGCCCAACAGATAGCGAGCCTCGACGATTCGCATACGTTCAGCCGACAACTCCACGGCATAGCGATAGTTTTTGAGACGCAACTCCTGCTGGATGAGATTGTAATATTCCGAAGTGAGAGATGCCACAAAATCCTCGATTGTGATGCGCGAAGCAAGGGCACCCATAGCTTCGAGCTCTTTGAGCCTCTTCCAGTTAGTCTGCACCGTAAAGCCGTTGAACAGCGTCATCGAGAGGTCGAGACCAGCCGTAAC
>JAISHQ010000004.1 GCA_031262465.1 Rikenellaceae bacterium | reverse complement strand
CGAGAATGGGTGTCCGGGAAACAGAGTATCGAGCAGCTCTCCGAAAGGAGTGGTTACAGCGTCCGACACCTCAAAAGTTACTTCTATGAGCAGTTACCTCGGTGTCCTGTTTGGCACATCCAGAGGCGCGAAAAAGTGAACTTGTTGATCGACGGAACCTACTTTCCTAATAAGGTTTGTTTGGTGCTTTATCGCGATGCCAATATCAAAATGACCGTCCTGTATCGGCTCACCGACGGGGAACATTTCGAGGAACTGAAAGAGGACTTGCGTAACATACAAGCAACAGGCATAGAGATCGAAAGTGTCACCTGTGACGGAGCTCCGAATATTCTAAAAGCCGTTCGAGAAGTGTGTAAGGGTACGATTTTACAACGATGCACGGTGCATATAGCTATGGAAATCGAGACTTGGCTGACCCGTAATCCCAAGACCGACTCAAACCTATGCACTTTAGTGCATCAGTAATTTAGTTTATTGCTTTTGTCTTGGTAGACAGGGGTTCTTATATCTTAATATGTATTATGCACGCACGCATAAAAAAGGGTGTGTTCGATTATGATTTCAGACCCCCGAAGGATTTCTGACCCCCTCCGGTCATCAATCATTGATCGTTGCATTCAACAACTCAATCCAGATTACTCAATCCAAACTGCATCCAAAGATACCCCTAAAAGGGTATTTCGAGCCGTTGCTTGTGCGCATATCTTTGCACTCAAACAAACGAACCAAACAACACGATAAAAACAAAGAAACCAAACAACACAACCATGAAAAAAATTCTACTCTTTACCGTTTTCTCTGTTTTGGCCGCGGCTCCGGCGATTGGCCAGTCGATAAAAACAGATTTTGAGGTTCGCTCGCGGGCCGAACTGCGTGACGGGTTTCAGGATCCTCTGGCCGAAACGCTCAACCCCGCTTGGGTGAACAACCTGCGCACGAGGATCAACCTTTCGCACGAATCGGAAAAATTTGCGGCCAAAGTGTCGTTGCTCGATAGCCGCACGTTAGGGAGCACCGCGCCGGGCAACAGCGGTACGGGCACGGGGGTTCTTGAGGCCTGGGGTGAATATCGTTTCTCGCCCCGGTTATCGTTCTCGATCGGACGGCGCGCGGTGGAGTACGACCAAGGGCGCATCTTTTCGGCGGGCAACTGGAGCAACACGCTCACCTCACACGACCTGCTCTTGATCCGTTACAACGGCCCGGTGTGGAGCGTGCAGGCGGGGTCGGCCTACAACAACGCGAGCAACGTCAATTTCGAGGGCATTACCCCCTACACACTCACCTACAAAACGTTAAACTTCGTCCGTGCCGAGCGCGTGGCTGGGCCGCTTGCCCTCTCGGCGATATGGGTCAACGAGGGCTTTCAGGGCGGAGTGACCGATGCGGTGACCAACGATTTCCGCAACACGGTGGGGCTGAACCTGTGGCCAGCCGACCCGACGGCATCGACCGACTATCGGCTGACGGGCTATTATCAGTTTGGCCACGACCGAACGGGTCGCAGTCTCAACGCTTACCTGTTGGCACTGAGCGTTAAGCAACGACTCAATGAGACGTTCAGCCTGAAAATCGGCGGTGACCTCTACTCCGGCTCCGACAACGACCTGGCCGCCGACCAGAGCCGTACATTCAATAAACTCTACGGCACGAACCACGCCTTCAACGGCTCGATGGAGTATTGGCGCAACCTGCCCACGCAGGGCTTGGTGGATATAAACGCTGGGGCGACGGCTCGGTTCACGCCGCGATTTAACCTCGACCTGACGTACCATTACTTCGCCTCGGCTCGCCAGATCGACCCGCAGGTGGGAAAAGCCCTCGGTTCGGAGATCGACCTGACGGCCAATTACACCGTGAGCGACCTGCTGGCCGTGCAAGGGGGTTGGAGCGCGTACTTCACCACAAGTGGTACCGACGCGCTGAAACAAACGATAGACATCCCGACCCGTTTTCCCCAATGGGCATACATTCAACTGACGTTCAAAATCAAATAACAACCAACCAACCACATGACACTACTTCACGTAACCCATCTTCCATCTCTCGGCCACCTTTTTGAGGCTCTCGGTATCTTGGCTTTCACCGCACTGGTCTATTTTGGTGTCCGTTACTTGCGTAGAAAATGGAAGTTTTAGACCACGAGCACGAGCATCACCACGAACATCATCACGAGCACGGACATTACCATCATCACCATCACCACCACAGTGGGGATGCGGTGAATGATTATGCCGCCGCCGTGGCCGAGTATCGCAAGAGTTTCCCCTCGGCGGCGGACGTACTCGCACTCACTCCCGATCCGGCGGTGCGGGAGATGCTCGTCGCCATGCAGGAAAACGGGCTGGAGACGGTGTTCGACCGTTTCGACCGCCAAAAACCGCAGTGTACGTTCGGTATAGCCGGGGTGTGTTGCAAAAATTGCACAATGGGTCCCTGCAAGGTGACCAAAAAAGCACCGAAAGGCGTTTGCGGCGCGGGAGCTGACACGATTGTCGCGCGCAACCTGTTGCGCCATATCGCGGCGGCTGTGAGCGGACACGGAGCACGGGGGCGCGAGACGATCCTCGCCCTGAAATACGCCGCCCAAGGGCGTGTCGACCTCGAAATTGCCGGCGAGGAGAAGATTCTCAAAACCGCCGCCACGTATGGGCTTGACACCGAGGGAAAAACGCCCCGGGAGCTGGCCGGAGAGATTGCCGACATCTTGCTCGACGACCTTTCGCGCACCGTGCCCGCGCCACACCGTACCCTCCTTGCCTTTGCTCCGCCCGAGCGCATTGAGACGTGGAAAAAGCACGACCTGTTGCCCGTGAGCGCGTACCACGAGGTTTTCGAGGCGATGCACCGCACGGGTACCGGCACGGACGCCGACCCCGACAACCTGCTCACGCAGTTTGAGCGGTGTGGAGTGGCCTTCGCTTGGTCGAGCGTGTTAGGGTCGTCGATTGCCTCGGACTGTCTCTACGGTCTTCCCGTCCGCAACACGCTGAAAGCCAACGTGGGCGCGCTGAAAAAGGGCTATGTCAACATCGCTGTCCACGGCCATTCGCCGCTGTTAGTCCGGGAGATTGTCCGGCAGGGCGGTGAGCAGCGGTGGATCGAGGCGGCCCGCGAGGCGGGCGCAGAGGGAATCCGTTTCTACGGCATCTGTTGCAGCGGACTGTCGGCCATGTACCGCTACGGCAATGTGATCCCGCTCTCCAACGCCGTGGGGGCCGAATTGGTGTTGGGTACCGGAGCAATCGACCTGTGGGTGGCCGATGTGCAGGACGTTTTCCCCTCGATCATGGAGGTGGCGGCCTGTTTCCGCACGACGGTGGTCACCACCAGCGACTCGGCTCGTCTGCAAGGGGCCGAACATTACGGCTTAGCTCACGACCATTCGAACCTCGGCGAGATTGAGGCCATTGCCTCCAAAATCCTGCAACGCGCCATGGAGAGCCACGCCGACCGGCGCGATGTGCCGGTAAAAATTCCGGCCTATGAGGTCGACGCCGAAATCGGCTTTTCGCTGGAGGCCATTACCGCATATTACGGCGGAATCGCCCCGCTGGCCGATGCCCTGCGCGAGGGGACGGTCAAGGGTGTGGTCAACTTGGTGGGTTGCAACAATCCGCGGGTGATCTACGAAAAGGCGGTGGTCGACATCTGCGAGGAACTCATCAAGAACGACATCCTCGTGCTGACCAACGGGTGTGCCTCGTTTCCGTTGCTCAAGTTGGGCTATTGCAACAAAAACGCCCTGAAATTGGCCGGGCCGGGATTGCGCCGCTTCCTGCGCGACGACCTGCCGCCGGTGTGGCACTTGGGTGAATGCCTCGACAACGCCCGGGCTTCGGCCATTTTTCGCGCGCTGTCGAACGAATTGGGCGTGCCCATCAAGGCGTTGCCCGTGGCCTTTGCCAGCCCCGAATGGTCAAACGAAAAGGGGATCGGCGCGGCGCTCAGTTTTCGCCTGTTAGGCATCAACTCCTACCACTGCGTTCACCTGCCCATTCAGGGTTCCGACCGGGTCATGGAGTATCTTTTGGACAAATCCGCTGAAAAATTGGGGTCAAAAGCGGTGGTCGAGGTCGATCACCTGAAATTGGCCCAACGCATCATTGACGACCTAAGCAAAGTCGGAAAATTATTGATCCATTTTAATTGAGTAAAATTTATTGATTGATTTCGGACTCTCGTCGGCCCCTTTTCCAGCTTCGATCCTCGACTTACCCCGGTAAGCCATCGGCTCGAACCCGAAAAATTGCCTCGACGATAGCCTCGAAAAATGGATCACTAATTTTTCTCCATTACTTATTTCTCCTTGTTCTTCTCCTCGACCGGCGGGCGATCGAAGTCGATCTCACCCACCTGAGCCATCAGCCTCCGTACCTGCGCCGCCCGGCGGGTCAGGTAGGACGAGGGGGCGCCGATGTTCATCCGCCGGGGATTCGGCAACACCGAGGCGATCATCGCCGCTTCGTACCGATTCAAATCCGATGCCGGTTTTTCGTAAAAATATCGCGCCGTGGCCTCTGCGCCATACATATTCGGATGGGTCTCTATCACATTCAGATAAACCTCCATGATCCGCTTTTTGCCCCAGCACCGCTCGATCAAAAAGGTAAACCACGCCTCGACCCCCTTGCGCACCCACGTCCGGCTCGGCAGGCAAAAGACATTTTTGGCCGTCTGTTGCGAGATGGTGCTCGCCCCCCGAAGCCGTCCGCCCTCGCGCCGCTCGGCGATAGCCTGTTTGATGGCATCGAAGTCAAAACCGCTGTGGATCATGAAGTTATTATCCTCCGTGGCCACCACCGCGCGAACCATCTCGGGCGAAATCCGCTCCAACGAGACCCACCGACTGCGAAGCGGCAGAGCGTCCTCGCCCCGATTCTCCCACAGGGCGATAAACTTCAACGGCGTGAAAGTCACGGGGATAAAGCGGGTCAAGAGCACTGAACAGAGCGAAAATGTAGTCAGCGCAATCGTCAAATAAAGCAACAGCCGCAGGAGGTATTTCATGGACGTTATTGATAGA
>JAISHQ010000044.1 GCA_031262465.1 Rikenellaceae bacterium | reverse complement strand
AAAATGAGCGTGAAAAAGGACGGGGGCGACATCGACGCGATCACCGCCTCGACCATCACCTCGCGCGCCTACACCGAGGCCGTTCAGCGCGCCTACACCGTATTCCAACGCGCCAAATCAGGAAAATGAGCCATGAGTAAGTTAAAAATCATTACCGACGGGATCATCCGCAACAACCCCGTCTTTGCCCTGCTCTTGGGGATGTGCCCCACGCTCGGCACGACCACTTCGGCCATCAACGGCATGGGCATGGGCTTGGCGACCCTCTTCGTGCTGATCTGCTCGAACACGGCGATCTCGCTCCTGAAAAATGTAATTCCCGGCAAGGTGCGCATCCCGGCCTTTATCGTGGTCATCGCCTCGTTTGTGACCATCCTGCAACTGCTCATGGAGGCTCATCTGCCCGATCTCTACGCCACCCTCGGGCTGTTCATCCCCCTGATTGTGGTCAACTGCATCATCCTCGGGCGCGCCGAAGCCTTTGCCTCGAAGAGAAACGTGCTCGCCGCCCTGTTGGACGGCGTGGGCACCGGGCTGGGTTTCACCCTCGCGCTCACCCTGTTGGGAGCCGTGCGCGAACTATTGGGAACCGGCTCGCTGTTCGGCTATAAATTCATCGCGGGCGACGGGATGCTGATCTTTGTCTTAGCACCCGGCGCATTTATCGCCCTCGGATACCTCATCGTCCTGTTTAACCAAGCTACGGCGAAACTCAAGGCCTAATGGAAATCATCAAAATCGTCGTTGTCGCGATCTTCGTCAACAACATCGTCCTTTCGCAGTTTTTGGGCATCTGCCCCTTCCTCGGCGTGTCGAACAAGGTCAACACCTCCCTGGGAATGGGGGCCGCCGTTACCTTTGTCATGCTGATCGCCTCGATCGTGGTCTGGCTCCTGCAATATGGGGTGCTCGAACCGCTCAACATCGGCTATATGCAGACCATTGTCTTTATCCTCGTGATCGCCGCGCTGGTGCAAATGGTCGAGATTATCCTCAAAAAGATCAGCCCCGCGCTCTATCAAGCATTGGGTGTTTTCCTGCCCCTGATTACCACCAACTGCGCTGTCTTGGGAGTAGCCATCACATTGGTAACCAAAGATTACGGCCTGCTCAACGCCGTGGTTTTCTCCGTGGCCACCGCCCTCGGCTTTATGCTCGCACTCGTGCTCTTTGCCGGAATCCGCGAACGCCTCGAATTAGAAGACGTCCCCAAACCTTTTCGCGGAACCCCCATCGCCCTCATCACCGCCGGCATCCTCGCCATGGCCTTTATGGGCTTTTCGGGGCTTATGTAAATTATGAATTATAAATTATGAATTATGAATGGGGCTTCGCCGCTCAATAAATAAAAGTAAAAAAGTAAGGTCGAGCAAAGACAAATAATTCATAATTCATAATTCGTTAGTGGGTGGTTTTGGAGGGTTTGGCGGAGGTATTCGCGGTTGAGGTGGGTGTAGATTTCGGTGGTGGCGATTGATTCGTGGCCTAACATTTCTTGCACCACGCGGATGTCGGCACCGCCCTGCACGAGGTGGGTGGCAAAGGAGTGGCGGAGGGTGTGTGGGCTGACCTCTTGCTCGATTCCGGCGGCTTCGGCCGCCTTTTTGATGACCAAGAAGGCCATCACCCGCGAGAGCTGTCGCCCCCGGTTGTTGAGGAAGAGAATCTCCTTGCATTTGCGATCCTGTGGCAGGTGTTTGCGCTGGTCGAGGTAGAGGGTGATCCGGCGCACGGCCTCGCCGCTGACGGGCACCAGGCGTTGTTTGTCGCCCTTGCCGGTGACGCGCAGGAAGCCGTCGTCGAAGAAAAGGTCGGACAATCGCAGGCCTATTAACTCGCTGACCCGCAGGCCACAACTGTACAGCGTCTCGATCATCGCCCGGTTGCGGTGCCCCTGTGGGGTCGACAGGTCGATGCTCTCCAACATCCGGCGAATCTCATCGAGGGAGAGCACCGCCGGGAGCTTGCGACTCAATTTCGGGCTTTCGATCAGCGAGGCGGGCGAGACAGCAATCATCTCGTTGTCTGTCAGATAGTTAAAGAAACTTTTGATTCCGCTCAGCGTGCGCGCCATCGAGGCCCGGGAGTGCTTTTTGTCGTAGAGGTCGGCCAAAAAGGCTTCGATGTGCGCCGCCTCCACCGCGTCGGGAAGCAGGTCGTACTGCTCGGAAATAAACGCCTCCAACAGGTAAAGGTCGCGGATATAGGCCATGGTCGTATTCTCCGACAGGTTCTTTTCCAGCGTCAGATGCACCAAATAATCCTCGATATAATCGCTCCACTCTTTTTGCGTATCCATCTTCCAAAATTAAGGATTATCTTTGTAGGAGCAAGAGGAACGCGGGAAATTATGAATTATAAATTATGAATTATAATTTTTGATTCATTTTATTGTAATCGCTTGTTTTTCAGGGCGAAAACATTCACTCCGCAGGAGGTGAATGCCTCTTGTTCGGGATGCCCCTGCTCAAGCTCGCTTGAGGAGCAAGGGGGCATCCCGAACAAGAGGGAAGTTCCCGCAAGGGAATTTTCGACCTGCAAGCCCAAGCAGAAAAGTTTTTGGGGCGCCTTTTTTCAAAAAGGCGCGATGGTTCTTTAAGAACAGTTATAGCAAAGAGAATGAAATACATCGAGTACAGGGTTTCCGGTATTCCGGACGAGGAGATGTCGGAGATTGTGGTGGCTGAGTTGGCCGAGTTGGGTTTCGAGAGTTTTTCGGAGTGGGACCCGGTGCAGGCGATGATTGTCGGCTATCTACCTCAGTCGCAGGCGGGTAACGAGCCGGAGATTCGGGCCTATTTGGAGACATCGGGGCGGCCTTATGAACGGCAGGAGTTGGCGGACGACACGAATTGGAACGCCGTGTGGGAGTCGCAGTTCGAGCCTATTTTGTTGGCTGGCCGCTGTTATGTCCGCGCGCCGTTCCACCCCCGGCGGACGGATGTGGAACACGAGGTGGTGATTATGCCCAAGATGTCGTTCGGCACGGGTCACCACGCCACCACGTCGCTCATGTTGGAACGGCTGATGGAGTTGGATCTGACGGGCAAAACCGGGCTGGATATGGGGAGCGGCACGGGGGTGCTGGCCATTTTGGCTGTACAGCGGGGCGCGGCGCACGTGGATGCGATCGACATCGACCGCTGGGCTTATGAAAACGCGCTGGAAAACAGCGAGATCAACGGCGTGAGTGATCGGATTTCGATCTTCGAGGGCGACGCTTCGCTGTTGACCGAGCCGGGGAAGTACGATTTTATTTTGGCCAACATCAACCGAAATATCCTCTTGGCCGATATGGAACACTATGCTCGCGCGCTGAAGCCGGGCGGGGCGATCCTGTTCAGCGGCTTTTTGGAGGTCGATATTCCTGCGATTATGCGCCGGGCAGAGGCTTTGGGGCTGAATTTCACGCTCTCGCGGCTGAAAGAGGGGTGGGCGTTGATTGAATGTAAGAAAGAGAACAAATAAAGGGAACTTCGAAAAATCCAAAATACTGCGTTACGCTCCCTCTGCAAAATGCTCGAGTACCTTTAGTACACTGCGCTTTTGCTTCGGTCGCAAGCCTTGTCTTTTGAATTTTTGGAAGCCCCCTAAATAAAAAAACAGTGCGATGGATCAAGCGGTAGAAATCATACAAATCAACATCTCCGGCGAGGATAAGCCCGGGGTCACCTCGAAACTGACCGATATTTTGGCGCGTTACGACGCTTTTGTGCTCGACATCGGGCAGGCCAATATCCACCAAAGCCTTTCGATGGGTATTTTGGTGCAGACGACCCCCGAAAAGTCGGGGCCGATCATGAAAGACCTGCTGTTCAAGGCCTATGAGTTGGGGGTGAAGATTCGTTTTACGCCCGTCACACCGGAAGATTACGCCGAATGGGTGGGCTTGCAGGGGAAAAACCGCTACATCATCACCGTCTTGGGGCGCAAGATTACGGCCAATCAGATCGCACAGGTGACCCGCATCGTTGCCAAGCAGAACCTCAACATCGACAGCATCATCCGCCTGACCGGCCGCATCCCGCTGGAGGAGACCGAGCGAGCGGGCAAGTCGTGCATCGAACTCTCGGTGCGCGGTACGCCCACCGACCGCAACGAGATGCAGTTGCGTTTCATGGAGCTTTCGACCGTGGCGGGCATCGACATCTCGCTGCAAAAGGACGATATGTACCGCCGCCACCGCCGGCTGATCTGCTTCGATATGGATTCGACCCTGATCGAGACCGAAGTGATCGACGAGCTGGCCGAACGGGCGGGGGTTGGCGAGCAGGTGCGCGCGATCACCGAGGCGGCCATGCGGGGCGAGATTGACTTTACCGAAAGTTTTCAGCAACGGATCGCCCTGCTCCGGGGGTTGGATGTTTCGGTCATGGAGGAGGTGGCCAAAAACCTGCCGATCACCGAGGGTGTCGACCGCCTGATGCGCGTGTTGAAGCGGGTCGGGTTCAAGACGGCGATCCTCTCGGGCGGTTTTACCTACTTCGGGAACTACCTCAAACAACGCTTCGGGTTCGACTATGTTTATGCCAACGAATTGGAGATCGAACAGGGCAAACTGACCGGCCGCCACGTCGGAGAGATTGTCGACGGCAAACGCAAGGCCGAGCTACTGAGGCTCTTGGCGCAAATTGAGAACGTAAACACGTCGCAGTGTGTGGCCGTGGGTGACGGGGCAAACGACCTGCCGATGTTGGGCGTGGCCGGGCTGGGGATCGCTTTCCACGCCAAACCCAAAGTCAAGGAGAACGCCAGCCAATCCATCTCGACAATCGGCCTCGACGGCATCCTCTATTTCCTCGGCCTGAAAGATTCCTACATCGAGGGGGAAGAAGAGCACGTTCAACGCTTTAGCTTTTAAAGGGACGGAGTGGTAGAGAAAGACGAAAGAAAATTCAGAAAAGAGCTACCACCTCCCCCTCGCCTGCCGGCTCGGGTACTCCTCCTTCTCAGAAGGAGGAGACTTCCCCCTAAGAAACTTTTACTACATAAAGTCCCCTCCTTCCCCGAAGGAGGGGTGCCCGACAGGGCGGGGTGGTAGGTTTTCACAGAATGCTCCACCTGCTTTTACATTGACCCAAATTTAGAGCTTTTTGGTCTCTTGTAACTCGCGTATTAGTCTCAAACAGAGCACAATCAGGTAAAGACACAAAAAGGCAATCACGGCCAGCGTGAACCAGATAAAGGTGGTTTTTGCCGGGACGGCCAGCATGAGCATCCCCATTTCAAACAAGATCACAAAGGCCAGCAGGTAGACCAGCGTGCGGTATTGGCGGAATTTTCGGGTGGTATCGTCGATCATAGCATTTCATATTATTTGTAAACAAAGATACAACTTTCAAAAAGTTTTCGTACTTTTAAAAAAATTTAAGAACTTAAACTACCCAAACCGATACCTATGAAAGCCTTTCGATTTTTTGTTGTTTTTTGCCTGACAGGGCTGTGCATCTCTTTCGCAAGTGCCCAAAATCCGATTGTTCAGACGCTGTACACCGCCGATCCGGCTCCGATGATCCACAACGACACGCTGTTTGTCTTCCTCGGACACGACGAGGACTTCGCGCCGAGTAACTCCTACCTGATGCGGGAATACCGCCTCTATTCGACGACCGACATGGTCAACTGGACCGATCACGGTGCGGTACTCAGCACCGGCCAGGTGAGCTGGTCGGCCAACGACGCGAGCGCGGCACAGTGCATCGAGCGCAACGGCAAATTCTACCTCTACATTTCGACCCAAAACAACACTCCCGGCCTCGGAGGCTCCTCGATCGGGGTGATGGTGGCCGATAACATTTACGGCCCTTACCGCGACGTGCTCGGCAAAGCATTAATTACTAATGATATGACCACCTTTGCCCGCCACAGTTGGGACGATCTCGACCCGACGGTTTTCATCGACGACGACGGGCAGGCCTATCTCTATTGGGGCAACGGTGCCTGCTATTGGGTCAAGCTCAATCCGGATATGATCTCCCTCGACGGAGAGATTCATTATATCAATGCCCGCGATGAATCGGCCTTCGGTGGCAGTTTTACAGAAGGCCCCTGGCTTTACAAACGCAACGACCTCTATTACCTGCTCTACGCCTCCGGATTTCCCGAGGCGATCCGTTATGCCACAGCCACCTCGCCGGGCGGCCCGTGGAATTTTCGGGGTACGGTCATGCCGACTCAGGGCGGAAGCAACACCAACCACCCGGGGATGATCGACTACAAGGGCAATTCTTACTTCTTCTACCACAACGACGGCCTGCCCGGCGGGCACAGCTACGACCGTTCGGCGTGTGTCGAGCAGTTTGAATATAACGCCGACGGAACCATCCCTGAGCTGGCGATGACAAGCGGCATCGTCCGGGGCGTTGGCCGCCTGAACCCCTATATCCGTACCGAAGCCGAAACAATCGCCTTTTCCGAAGGGGTTGATGTCGAGGGCAATGCGGCGGAAGGGGTATGTGTGACGGCGATCCACGACGGCGATTACATCAAGGTGCGCGATGTCGATTTCGGCACACGGGGAGCCTCGAAATTTACCGCCAACACGGCCAGCCGTTATTTCGGCGGGTCGATCGAACTGCGCCTCGACAGCCTCGACGGAGCAGTGATCGGCACCCTGAGCACCGACTACACCGGGGAGTGGGATCATTGGAAACTCTTCTCGACCGAAGTCTCCGGCGCAACGGGCGTGCACGACCTCTTCTTGGTCTTCAAAGGCCGCAAACCCCACGAACTCTTCAATTTCGACTATTGGATTTTCGAAGAGTAAAAACGATCGGTTAATCTGTCAAATGATCTTCGTACTTTCTTGAAAGAAAGTACCAAAGAACTTTTCGGAGATACTGCGTATCTCATGATTGACTTTATTAATGAAATGAGGCAAGGGGGATTAATCGCTGAAACAGCGATCCCCCTTGCCTTATTTCATTAACTAAGATAGCAGGAAACGAAGTTTCCAAAAAAGTTTTCTGGTTCTCTTTTTCAAAAGAGAACAAAATCTTTTTGACGGGATTAAACCAATTGTTTTAATCTATCGAAACCAATTTGTATTGTTGTGTGCCCATGCCGAGGGCTTCGGCGTGTTCGACGGTGTGGATGCCGTGGCGCGACTCCATGCGTTCGATGAGGTAGGTTTTTCCGGGGTCGGAGCTGGCGTAGACCTGATCGGCACACGCCCGATCCAACGCCACCGGGTCGAGCGAGGCTAAGATGCCCACGTCGCCCATTTGGGGGGTTGCCGGATTGGGGTCGCAGTCACAATCGACCGACAGGTTGTTCATTACGCTGATATATAAGATATTATCGCCGAAGTAATCGGCCACGGCTTTGGCCGCCTCGGCCATCGTTTCCAGAAAATCGTCCTGTTTGGGGTCGCCCCAATCGGTGTCGCTCGCCCCAGCCGAATGGAGCCTCACCTTGCCCCGCGAGGAGGCGAAGCCGATCGACATATTTTTCAGCGCGCCACCGAAACCGCCCATCATGTGCCCCTTGAAGTGGGAGAGGTTGACGATAAAATCGTACCGCGACAGGTGCGAGCCGACCAAATCGGACTTTATATGCACCCCACCGGCGACCGGCAACTCCATTTCGCCCTCGGCATCCAAAATATCGACCGGCGCAACGGCTGTAAAGCCGTGATCGCAGGCGGCTTTCCGGTGATCGGCCTCGGTGCCGCGACCGCCGCCATAAGCGGTGTTGGAGTCGACAAAAGTGCCGCCCGTCAAGCGAACCAAATCGCCGATCAGCTCCGGTTTCAGGTAGTTATGCCCGCCCGGTTCGCCCATGCTTAATTTGATCCCGACCCTCCCCTGAGCCTCCCGCCCGAGGGCGCGGTAGATCGCAATCAGGCTCTCGGGCGTGATCGTCCGGGTAAAATAAACCGTCGCCGGTGCTTGTGTGTTTTTCATGGTATGGGATACAGGTTACTTGTCCGAATAGAGGCCGATTTGGTTGCCTTCGCTGTCGATGATGTTGGCGAAATAGCCCATTCCGTCGGCTTCGATCTTGGTTTTGGGGTGGGTGACGCGGCCACCGTGTGCGGCGACGGCGGTCAGTGCCCGTTCCATGTCGTCGACGCGCAGGCTAACCAGCACCCCGCCCGAGCCGGGTTTGAGGCCTTCGGCCCACGAGATCGCGCCGACATTGCCGGGGAAGCAGGCCATTTTCTCCGTTCCGCAATCGACCACAGCCAATTCCAGCCCGAAAACGGCGGTGTAAAAAGCCACCGCGCGTTGAAAATCGGCGGCAGGAATCTCAAAAAATACGACAAAATTTTTCATGTTTGTGTTGTTTTAAAAAGATAAAATCAAAGGAATAAACTCAAATAATCGCGGAACACATAATCCTGTTTTTTTCTCGACCCGATCTTTGCCAAAATTTGCAATCCCTCTAACTCTTTTAACAGATTATAGGCCGAAGCCTGGCTTTTACCGATTGCCGACTGAACCCCCATAACATCAATAATCGGGCTTTGATAGAGCCGCTCCATGACCTTGTTCGCATCGAGAGCTTTGCCTTTTAGGCGTAATAATTTATCGTCTGTCTCCTTTTTCAGCTGGATTATTTTTTGAAACGTCTCAATCGAATTGTTTGAGACATCCGTGATACCGACAAGAAAGAATTTTATCCATTGAACGATGTCGTTATCCGTCCTGACTTTCATTAGATTGTCATAATATAACTGCCTGTTTTTTTCAAAGAAATCGGAGAGATACAAGGTGGGGCATTTTAATATGCCCTTCTGTTCTAAATAAATCGGTATCAGAATCCGACCGATTCGTCCATTTCCGTCTAAAAAAGGATGGATGGTTTCAAATTGGTAATGTATCAGTGCTATTCGGATCAGATCGGGGACGTGAATGGCCGTGTTATTCGCAAATTTTTCCAAATCGCTCATCAGTTCCGGTATCTCGGTATGAACCGGAGGGACGAATTTGGCATCGTTGATCGTGGCTCCGCCGATCCAATTTTGGCTGGTACGAAAAGTCCCCGGTAATTTATCTTTCCCTCGAACCCCTTGGATTAATTGCTCATGAATATTCCGAATTAATCGACTGGAAAAGGGGAACTGCTTCATCTCTTGTGTGGCAAAATCCAAAGCCTTTATGTAATTCTGCACCTCATCCCAGTCGTCCCGTTTTTCTTGCGGCAAGTTCTCGCGAGGTTGAAAAACATCTTCGATATTCGTCTGGGTTCCCTCAATTTTTGTACTTTGAGTTGCCTCTTTGGCCACGTGCATCGAGATAAACAGATTGATGTTCGGGATAAAATCCGAAAACGAATCCAAACGACCGATCGCCTGATCGGCCTTAGATAACAAATCATTGACAAGCGGATCGTCTATGATCCATTCCTGATTTATTTTGTTCGGAATAAAACAGTTGTAATAAGCCTGCCGTACAATTCGACCCGATTTAAAACTTTTCATCTCGGCATTTTTTAGAAATCTTAGAACAAATATACTCATTTTCTAACAAAATGCCATTTTCTTAGAAAATGAAAAATCGTTTTCTAAAGATATTAATTGTGCTTGCTTTGTTTCTAAAGAAAGAATCGTTATCTTTGCAAGCCCGTTCTTATGGGCGAAAGGATCACAAACAATTAAGTATTAACATTAAACGTAGAAAAAGTGGAGTCATTAAGCTACAAAACCATCTCTGCGAACGCCGCGACGGTTCAGAAAGAATGGATTCTGATCGATGCGACGAACGTGCCGGTGGGACGTTTGGCTTCGCAGGCAGCAAAAATCCTGCGCGGCAAAAACAAGGCGAACTACACTCCTCACGTAGATTGCGGTGATAATGTAATCATCGTAAACTGCGAGAAAGTCCGTTTCACCGGCAACAAGTGGACGGATAAGTTGTACGTTCGCCATTCGGGCTATCCGGGCGGTCAGCGGCACACGCCGCCGGCAGATTACCTGGCCAAACAGCCTGAATTTATCATCACGAAAGCAGTCAAAGGGATGTTGCCCAAGAACCGTTTGGGAGCCAAACTGCTGACCAACCTCAGGGTATTCGTCGGGCCGGAGCATACGCACGCCGCACAGAACCCAAAAACAGTTCAATTTAACGACCTTAAGTAAAAAGTATGGAAGTGGTAAACACCGTAGGCCGCCGCAAAGCAGCCGTAGCCAGAGTTTACGTGAAATCCGGAAAAGGTGACATTACGATCAACAATCGTCCTCTGGAAACGTACTTCCCGTTGGAAATTCTCCAATATGTGGTAAAACAGCCGCTGTTGGTGACCGACAACACGGGATCGTACGACATCACCATCAACCTCGATGGCGGTGGCATCAAAGGACAGGCCGAGGCCGCCCGTTTGGGCATCGCCCGTGCGCTGGTCGCGATTGACGCGGAGATGCGTCCGGTTCTGAAAAAGAACGGATTCATGACCCGTGACTCTCGCGTGGTTGAACGTAAGAAACCTGGACAACCGGGAGCGCGGAAGAGATTCCAGTTCAGCAAGCGTTAATTCTGTCTCGAATTTTGCACGACGCGGGTTCCAAATGCAGGAGACCATTTCGCCAAACCGAGAAGGTTTTGAGATGCTACTCACTGACATTGCCCCGTTGCGGAAAAACCGTCCGGATCGCACCAGGTGCGCTACCGGGCAGTTGATGGAAGAGATTTTTAAAAAGAAATTAAAGGTAAAACAATGCCAAGAACAGATTTTAATCAGTTGTTAGAAGCGGGTGTTCACTTCGGCCACCTGAAACGCAAATGGAATCCCAAAATGGCTCCGTACATCTTCATGGAGAAGAACGGGATTCACATCATCGACTTGCATAAGACCGTTGTCAAACTCGACGAAGCGGCTGCCGCACTGAAGCAGATCGCCAAATCGGGTCGCCGGGTGCTTTTCGTTGCCACGAAAAAGCAGGCCAAAGACATCGTTGCCGAAAAGGTAGCGACGGTTAATATGCCTTATGTCACCGAGCGTTGGCCGGGTGGAATGTTGACCAACTTCCCCACCATACGGAAAGCCGTCAAAAAAATGGCCACCATCGACAAGATGGAGAGCGACGGCACTTACAAAAACTTCTCGAAGAGAGAACGCCTCCAGATCTCGCGTCAGCGGGCCAAGCTGGAAAAGAACCTCGGCTCTATCGCCGACCTGACCCGTCTGCCGGCCGCCCTGTTTGTGGTCGATGTGCAGAAAGAGCAAAATGCGATCCGCGAAGCGAAGCGGTTGAGCATCCCCGTATTTGCCATGGTTGATACTTGTTGTGATCCGACGAACATCGACTACGTTATCCCGGCAAACGACGATGCGACCAAATCCATCGCAGTGATTATGGACACGGTGACCGCCGCCATTCAAGAGGGGCTGACCGAACGCAAGCTCGAAAAGGAGAAAGAAGCGGATGCCGAACCGGCCAAGGAAAAACCGGCCAAGACCACTCGCGCCCGTAAAACGGCGGTGGTTAAGGAGGAGATCGCCGATGCCGAACCGGTAGCCGAAGTCGTGGTCGTAGAAGAAACCCCGGCTGAATAAATCGGGAGTAACCCCATACTCGAATCAAAAAAGGGGGGACGTTTGTGCCCCCTTGTTTTTAACGTAACGTAAAGAAAGGAAAAGATATGGAAATTAAAGCTGCAGATGTTGCCAAATTGCGCAAAATGACCGGCGCAGGCATGATGGACTGCAAAAACGCCCTGACAGAGGCCAATGGCGATTACGAACGGGCACAGGAAATCATCCGCGAAAAAGGGAAATTGGTCTCCGCCAAACGGGCCGACCGCACCGCCACCGAGGGCGACGTGGTAGCTCAGATCGTCGACGGCAAAAAAGGCTATATGTTGTGTCTGGCTTGCGAAACCGACTTCGTGGCCAAGAATGCCGACTTCTTGGCTTCGGCCAACGAATTGTTGGACATTGCCGTGAAGAACGACGTGGCCGACATCGAAGCCCTGAAAGCCACGGTGGTCGACGGAAAGAGCGTTGAGTCGATCGTGACCGAAAAATCGGGGCAGACCGGCGAAAAGGTCGAATTGGCTTTCTACGCCAAAGTCGAAGCCGATCAGGTGGTGGCTTATGTTCACACCAACAAGAAACTCGGCGCCCTGATCGGGTTCAGCCCGGCTGTCTCTGCCGAAGTGGCCAAAGATGTGGCGATGCAAGCCACAGCCATGGCTCCGGTGGCCATCAGCGCGGCCGACACCCCGGCCGAAGTGATCGCCAAAGAGCGCAAGATCGGTCGCGAACAGGCCGCTCAGGAGGGCAAACCCGAAGCCATGTTGGATAAAATTGCCGAAGGAAAAGTTCAGAAGTTCTTGAAAGAAAACACCCTGTTGAGCCAGACTTTAGTCAAGGACAACAAACTGACCGTCGAACAATACATCAGAAACGACAATCCGGCCGCTAAGGTGGTCGCTTACAAACGTTTCTCGTTGAACGACTAAGGGTTATCCCTCAATAACAGCAGAGCCTCCCCGATCGGGGAGGCTCTGCTGTCTTTTTATGGCTTTGCGGCTTATTTAACCGAATGGCTGTAATTCTGACTGTGTGTCGGGTATTTGTCAAGGTATTCGGCAATTTGATCCGCGCCGATGGTTAGATCAGACTCGGTAGAACCCGTAAACAAGATGCCGCCCTCGCTGGTGACTCCGGTCACACTATATCCCCAGCCCATTTTATAGGTGTCTTGTGCCGGATACTCGGATTTGGCTGTGTAGGTCACATTGAACACACATTCGAACGGGGCTTTGACCCCATTCACTTTTTTCTCCCACTCGGAAGTTGTTACGCTCTCGGTAATTAACTGAGTGCCATTGAAATATTCAACCGAAATATCAAAGAGCAAGGGCACGTCTTCGCCGCATGATACCCCGTAAGTAATGTTGGCGATCGTCGCTTGTTCCTCCGGTTTTTGTGCTTCGCCGTCGTCTGTTTTGCCTCCGCAGGCGACCATCGTCGCGGTGGCTATGGCCAATAAGGCCAAAAGAAAAGGTTTTTTCATGGTTCGCGTTTTATTGGTTTGTGTTATTTTCTTTGGTGGACAGCATCCCGCAGGCGGCGTCGATGTCTTGGCCGCGTGAGGTGCGGATGGTGGCGATGATCCCTTTGGCGTTGAGTGCGTCGCGAAACCGAACGAGTGAGGCCTCGTCGCTTCCCGGGAAGTCGGCCCCCGGAATGGCGTGCCAGCGGATCAGGTTGACTCGGCACTTCAGCCCGGCGGTCAGGCGAACTAACTCCTTGATGTGGCGCGGCGAATCGTTGATGCCGGAAAAGAGGATGTACTCAAAACTGACCCGCCGCTGGTGGGTGAAATCGTGTTTTTTGATCTCGCGGATTACCTTGTCGATGGGGTGTGCATTTTGGGCAGGCATCATGGCCAGCCTCTCTTCGGCCAGCGGGTTGTGGAGGCTGACGGCCAGATGCACTTTGGAACGCTCTAAAAACGCGCTCAAGGCAGGCAGAACGCCGATGGTCGAGACGGTGATCCGCGTGGGACTCCAGCCGTATCCCCACTCGGCGGTGAGGATTTCGAGGCTTTTGAGCACCTCCTCCACGTTGTCGAGTGGCTCGCCCATGCCCATGTAAACGACGTTGGTCAGCGTCTCCCGCTCGGGCAACGAACGGATTTGGTTCACGATCTCCCCGGCGGTGAGGTTGTGCTGAAAGCCTTGGCGAGCCGTCATGCAAAACCGACACCCCATGCGGCACCCCGCCTGCGAGGAGACGCAGAGCGTCGCCCGATCCCGGTCGGGGATGTAGGCCGCCTCGATGGCTTTCCCGGCAAGGGTGGGGAAGAGGTATTTTTTGGTGCCGTCCGCCGATTGTTGCACCCTTGTCGGGGCTGTCGTGCCGACCACGTATTGCTCGGATAGCTTTTCGCGGTTTTTGAGCGACAAGTTGCTCATCTCCTCGATTGAGGCCACCTGCTTTTTGTAGAGCCAATCGGCCACCTGCCGGGCGGTAAAACGCGGCATCCCCAGCCCGAGGACAATCGCCTCCAACTCCGTCAATGTCTTTCCGAAAAGCCACTCGTTTCCCATTTGACAAAGGTAGGATTTTCCTCTAAAAGATGGAGTTTCTAAAAGCTCAAAAGACAAGGCTTGCGACCGAGGAAAAAGCGCAGTGTACTAAACGTACATGAGCATTTTTACGAGGGAGCGTAACGCAGTATTTTGAGATTTTTAGGAACTCCATCAATCGGGTCGAACGCCAAATTGCTCTTGGTCATGATGCTTCCCGGCGGGTTCGACGTGAACCACGATGTCATAAACATTTTCGAGAGCCTCGCGGATGCTCTCCTCGACCCGTGCGGCAATGTCGTGGGCCTCGGCGAGGGTGATGTCGCCGTCGGCCTCGATGTCCAAATCGACCATATACAGCCCCCCGATCAGGCGCGAGCGCACCCGGTGGGGATTACTCGCCCCCTCGACCCGCTCCACGGCATCGAAAATCTTTTGATACACCCCGTCGTCCTTCACCCCGTCCATCAGTTCGGTGTTGGAGTCGATGAAGATGTCGATCGCTGTTTTGATGATAAATAGGCTGATTAACAGCATGGTAACAGCATCGAGAATCGGCAAGTCGAACAGGTAGGTAAAGGCCAGCCCCAACAGCACACCGACGGAGATCAACACGTCGTTGCGCATATTTTTGGCGTTGGCCGTGATGAGCGAACTGCCAATTTTTCGTCCCACCCGAAATTGGTACCATGCCAATGCCAATTTGCCCGCAATCGAAAAAACGGTCACCCACAGGGCGAGCGTTCCGGGAAGCGGGCGCACCTCGCCCGAGGCCATGATCCGAAGCGCTGAAACGAGCATCTGCGCCCCGGCGTAGAAAATCACCAGCGAGAGGATTTTGGTGGCGATGCTCTCGGCTTTCTCGAAGCCGAAGGCGTATTTGCGGCTGGGTGGGCGACTGACCACGCTGGCCGCAACGAGCATCACGATGGAGATGACCACATCGGTGGCCGAGTCGATCCCATCGCCAAACACAGCCATACTGCCCGCCAAGAGACCGACCGCGATTTTGGCCACCGCCAACACCGAATTGCCGAGGGTGCTCACCCACGAGGTGCGGATCAACGCGCGGTCTTTGGCTGTTTTTTGCTCGGTCATACAGGAACAAAGATAGACAAAAAAGTCCAAAACAAAGCGGAGGGATTCAGGTCGCCTGAATCCCTCCGTCCATTATTCTGGGAGTTTTTACAAGCCCAAAAGACAAGGCTTGCGACCGAGGCAAAAGCGCAGTGTACTAAACGTACTCGAGCATTTTGGCGAGGGAGCGTAACGCAGTATTTTGGGCTTGTAGAAACTCCCAGCGTTATTTCGTGATTTTATGCTTTATAAACGTCCCCTGATCCAGTTCGTCAAAGGCGTCGTAGAGTTCGTCGCGGGAGTTCATGACGATCGGGCCGCCCCAGGCGACGGTTTCGCGGAGTGGGGGAGCGGAGGCCAGCACCATGCGGATGCCTTCGCCCCCGGCCTTGAGGTAAAATTCGTCTCCCTCGCCGAAGAGCACCGCCGTTTTGCGAGCCACCGTGCGCCCCTCGGCTCCGAATGCGGCACTCCCCTCGACGATGTAGACAAAGAGGGTCTCCGTGGGGTCGGATTTCATTTCGAAGATACCCTCTGGATCGACAGTGATGTCTAACACGGTCGCGGGCAGATGATGTCCTTTGGCCCCTTGGTGATTTTTGTACTTTCCGGCTACCACACGCACGCGGGCACTCTTTTCGTCGAACTCGCGGATGCTGTCGGCGGTGATGTCGAAATATTTCGGCTCGGTCATCTTCTCGCCGCGCGGCAGGTTGATCCACAACTGCAACCCCAACAGGTGCTCGGTGGGTTGGGGCATCTCCTGGTGCATGATGCCGCTTCCACCCGTCATCCATTGGCTTTCGCCGTCGCCGATCGTGCCTTTGTTGCCCAGACTGTCTTCGTGGTCGATGCGCCCCTTCATCAGGTAGGTAAAGGTCTCGATCCCCCGGTGCGGGTGACGGGGAAAGCCTTTGATGTAATCGGACGGATTGGTCGAGTCGAAAGCGTCCAACATCAAAAACGGGTCGAACGCTTCGACGGTTTCCGGCCCCAAGACCCGAACCAAATGTACCCCCGCGCCGTCGATGGCCGGAGCACCTTTTACGGTTTTTATCACTTCTCTTTTCATAATCAATAAATTTTTTACAGACTTTTAACCAAAAGAGTATCAAGAATCAAGCCATAGCCAAAGGCACCTTACAGGTCTGAAAAAACTTTTTTTGCCGAGCGGTTCGGTCGAATTAGCACGGTTGTTGAATAATCATAGGCAGCTATAAGTTATGCAAAAATAGTATTCAATAGTTTTTAAAATTATCTATTATGAAACGATTATTGGTATGGTGTGCCGCCACCCTGTTGTTCGTGGCAACGGGGTGTAGCATGGACGAGGTTGACATGGCGGTGACCCCTGTTGAAGCAACTCCGGCTACAATTTCATTGACAACTGCTGACGATCTGCCGGTTTTGATGGCGATCATGGTTCCCGACTATGCCTCGGACCAAACGGTTCGTTGGTTTTCCGACAAGCCGCATATTATTCATGTCAATGCAACGAGCGGTGAATTGGAATGGGGTTCCTCTTACCTCGCCTGTGACAACGAGTGGGTTACCATTACCGCCGTCGCCGGAAGTATTATCGCAAGGCGTGTGATTGTGGTTACCTCCGCCCCGTAAAAGAGAGACGAGAGACGAGAGACGAGAGAAAATACAGAAAAGACCTATCACTTTCTCCTTGCCTGTGGGGATCGGGTACTTCTCCTTTCCCGGAGGAGGCGACTTTTAGTCTTTAGTCTCTCGTCTCTCACGAAACAGCAGTGCCAACCCATTAATTGGGAGGCACAGCGGTTTGGTGATGTGGACAGGGCTCGAACCTGTGACCGGCAGATTAGAAATCTGCTGCTCTATCCAACTGAGCTACCAGACCCAAAAATGATTTGCAAAAATACTCACTTTCTTTTATCCCTGCAAATTTTTGGGTTTTCTCGCAAAAAAAGTAAAAAAATTATTACTATGTATGGCATAGTAATAAAAAATGTTTTATATTTGTACCGTGAAAGGTACTGAATGATTTCAAACAATATCGAAAAAAACCTCATAAACCAACTCCAATGAAAAAAACCATCAACATTAATTTGGGCGGTTCTGCCTTCATCATTGATGAAGACGCTTATGGATTGCTCAAAAATTACTTGGACGACATTGCTTCCCGTCTCCCTGAACACGATGCGGAGGTCATCAACGATGTCGAGTCGCGGTTGTCCGAAATTTTTCAGAACAACCTCTCGATCCGCTCCCAGGTCATTGACAGCGAACGGGTTCGCCGGGCGATGAGCGTCATGGGTCGTCCCGAGGAGTTCGGCGAGAAGACCCACATCGACGAGATGAAGGAGACCCTCCGCAACGAACAACAGGCATCGGCTCCCCGCCGCCTCTACCGCAACCTCAACGACCGCTGGTTGGGGGGCGTTTGCTCCGGTGTGGCTCTTTACTTTGGGATTGATCCCACGCTGGTGCGGGTGATTCTCCTAATACTCTTTATCTGCTTCCTTTCCGGTCTTTTGATCTATATCGTTTTGTGGATCGTTTTGCCTAAGGCTTATTTGAATCCCGACGGGAGCGTAAACCATTTTTAATCAAACGACTATGGATACAAATTACAATGCTGGGCCTCGTCGGCTCTATCGGGATATGAACAACCGGGCGATCGGTGGCGTTTGCTCCGGGCTGGCGGCCTATTTTGGGCTGGATACCTCGCTGGTGCGTGTTGCCGCTGTGGTGTTTCTGCTTTTCGGCGCGGGCTTTTTGGCCTATCTTATCCTTTGGATCGTTATCCCCAAGGCTTTTTTGAATCCCGACGGGAGCGTAAATCATTTTTAATCAAACGACTATGAATATAGATAATGTAAAGGCTCAGATGCGCAAGGGCATTTTGGAGTATTGCATCCTTTCGATCCTTTCGCGCAACGACGCTTATGCCTCGGAGATTATCGCCGAGTTGCAGAGCGCCGAGATGATCGTGGTCGAGGGAACGCTCTACCCGCTGTTGACGCGCCAAAAAAATCAGGGGCTGTTGTCCTATCGCTGGGAGGAGTCGACCCAGGGGCCTCCCCGCAAGTACTATACGCTGACCGAGGCCGGGAAGGAGGCACTGCTCCAGCTCGACGAATCGTGGAGAGCACTGGTCGGTCAGATCGAAAAAATCCGCCACGGCCAATTAAAAGAAGACGCAGAATGAAAGACATGATTCATGTAAATGTAAGCATCGCGGGAATCGCTTTCAAATTAGAAGAGTCGGCTTACGTCCGCCTCGACGGCTACCTGCAACAGCTTCACGACAGCTATGGCAACTCGTCCGACGGGCAGGAGATTGTGGACGACTTGGAAGCCCGCATCGCCGAAATTATCCTGACCCGGCAGGACGCTTCGACCGTGGTTTCGGTCGAGCTGATCGACACTATTTTGCAACGGTTGGGTGCTCCGGAGGTTATTTCGGAAGGCTCCGACGAGGAGCCTCGGGCAACTTCCGACCCAAACCAACCTCAGGCCGAGGCAACGCCTTCGTCCTCGACTTTACCCCCGCCCTCCTCTTCGCCCTCGCGCCGAAAACTTCCGCACCGGCTCTACCGCAATACCGACGGAGCGATATTGGGCGGCGTTTGCAACGGGCTGGCGTCCTATTTTAACGTCGACCCGGTGTTGGTGCGCCTGCTTTTTGGCGCGCCGTTGGTGCTGGTCGTTTTCTTCTTTTTTACGAGGTGGCAATTTGTCCTGTTTCCCGGGTTTATGATCGCTTTTGTGATGTTCTATCTGTTGCTCTGGATTGTGGTGCCGTCGGCCAAAACGCCGCTCCAAAAGTTGGAGATGCAGGGCGAGGAGATCACCAAAGAGTCGCTGGAGCAGACCTTTCGCGAGGAGTTCCAGTCGCGCAGTAACGACCCGTCGAACATCGAGCTTCGCGCCCGAAACGAACGGAATGCCTCGCTCTTTTCGGAACTTGCCACCGTCGTGGGCCGCATCCTGCTCTTTGTGGCCAAAGCGTTGGGGGTGCTCATCGGCTTTGGTTTGGTTGCGGTCACGATCTTTGGGCTGATCGCTTTGGCGGTACATATCTACGAGGAGAGCGGGCTATCGCCTTCGCTCCGGAGCATCTCCCTGTGGGTGCTTATACCTCTGCTGATCCTGTTTCTGTTAGTTCCGGCTATTTTGGCTTGTTATGGCATCCTGAAATGGATGTTCGGGTTGCGGGGGCGCAAGTCGTTTGTCTCCACGCTTTTGGTCGTGTGGGTGATTACGCTGGTGTTCGGCGCGGTGATCATCTTGAAAAACAGGAGCGTCTACGAAGCCCGCGACCTGTTCCTCAACCCGGCGAGGGAAGCGGGCTGGCGTTCCCGTGGGGCTGTCAGGATGTCGGTCGTCGACTGGCCGAACGATTTTCCGGCGGTGGGTGGCAACGAAGTCATTACCACCTCTTCTCTAATTGGCAAGGACGCTCGCGTTTCCGAATTTCGGGCACTGCCGATGGTCGGCGACACCTTGTGGATCGCCCCGATGGATACCCTGCGCCTGTCTCGCTTTTTGGTCAAAATCCATCGAAGCGATCACCCTTATACCACCCCGACAGAAGCTCTCCGGAAGTATGTCACCTTTCAAGACAACACGATCTCCAAGAGAGAGAACCGTGCTTTGGATGACATCACGGTCGAACGCCAGCTCCGGGGCGACACCCTTTTCCTGCGCACCGACATCCCCGATCTTCCCGGCCTGTCCGATGAGCGAGCCGAAGTCGATATTTACCTGCCCGAAAACAAGCAGGCCGTAGTCCTCGATGGAGTGAATTTTAATGAATATTATTAGACCAAACGTACAAAACGATGGAAATAACCAACCCTTCAAGCAACCCCGCGCCGCACCCGGTCAAACCGTGGGTTCACCGCATCTACTTGGGAAGTGTGCTGATTGCTATCGGCGTGGTCTTGGCACTCTATAACTTCAAACTGTTGAAGTATTGGGAGTTTAACCTGATCTTCTCTTGGCCCGTGTTGCTGATGGTTATCGGCGGGTACCTGCTGGCGATCCGCAAATGGGCCGCCGGAAGCCTCGCCCTGCTGATCGGCGCCCTGTTTGTGACGGCCGACGTGCTCTGCATCGACATCCCGTTCGATAAAGTGGCCATCCCCGCACTCTGCATCTTCGCCGGATTGGCCCTTATGTTGACAAGAAAACCGAGGTCAGTGTAAAAGTGCTGAGAGAAAATGAAGAAAAGAGCTACCACCTCCCCCTCGCCTGTCGGCTCGGGTACTCCTCCTTCGGGGAAGGAGGAGAATTTCGTCTAAGAAATTTTTACTGAATAAAGTCCCCTCCTTCCTCGAAGGAGGGGTGCCCAACGGGCGGGGTGGTAGGTCTTTTGAAGGCTGAAAGCCTTAAATCTCTGAAAAACATGAGCGGCTCTGTCATTCGACAGAACCGCTCGTCTGTTATTAGGAGTCGCTATTTACAGCCCTACGCCGGTAAAAAACGCATCAATTTGGTCGGCGATCTCTGGTTGTTCGTACTTTTCGGCCAGCGAGGAGAGGTCGGAGAGGACGGTGACATCTTCCCGCAACCGGTTGAATACCAGCTCTTGCTTATTCTCAGGGAATCGCAAGAGGTAGGCGATCGACTGTTCGAGGCTCGCGGCGTATTCGTTCAGCAGGGCGTTGGCCTTCGCCGGATTGCCGTTTTTGTACCAAGCCTCGATCAGGGTGGTCGAAGAGAGGTAGTCGTGCGGGATTTGTGACGCGGGGAACTCCTCCATGGCTCGGTTCAGCACCTGCTCGGCGCGCTCGGGCTGGCCTTCGTCGGTCAGCGCCATGGCCAGTCGACCGAAGGTGCTTTGTGCTTGGGTCGCCCCGACGGTGTATCGCGTGAAATAGTCGACGTTGACCCTCGGGTCTTTCAGGTTGGCGTAACGGAAATCGTTCATCAGCTTGCCGTAAAGGTATTCGGTGTCGATCCGACCAGCCTCCCGGTACGAGTAGGGGGTCTTGAACGGAACGAGCCGATAGGCAAATCCGTCCTGTTGCAGGTAATCGCGCAGTCCCAAGGTCTCAATCGTGTGGGGCTGAGTGAAGTAGAGCGGCCGCTTCCAATCGAAATGAGCCAAGAGGTCGAGCAACATCATGTCCGATCGCAGGATCGAATTGCCTTTGATTGTAAATTTGATCGTGTCGAGAGCCTGTTCGGCCTCCTCGGGGCGGATGATTCCGGCGGCGATGGCGTTGGCCTTGTTGACCGGCAGGGCGATTGTCCGCGAGGGGATGGTGCTGTTCTGCTCGCCGCTGTATGTGGTCTCTTTGGTGCGGGGGTCGGTGCTCTTGATCCACGCGAGAATGTCCCCGATCGGTTCGTAAACACCCCGACCTTCGATCACCGACAGCGAGCCGTTGACCCCATAATAGAGTTCCTGAGGAATGGTAAAGGGCACGGCCTCCGAGTCGTTGACCTTGAGTTTCATCTGGTCGATGTACCATTCGCCGCCCAAATAGCTGAGGTTCATCACCCGAACATCGGGGCGCACGCTCTCGACCTCCTGATTGAACCAGAGCGGGAAGGTGTCGTTGTCGCCATAGTTCATGATGATCGACCCCGGCAGGCAGGTTTGCAGGTAATTATACCCAAAATCGCGCGCCAAATAGCGGTGGGCGCGGGTGTGATCGTCCCAATTTTGTGCGCAGAGGATCACGGGCACGCTCAGACAGAGCGCAGTGGCCACAGCGGCCGAAATGCGCCGTTTTTTGAGCCGTTTTTGCAAGGCATCATAGACCCACAACACCCCTAGGCCGATCCAAATCGAAAAGGCGTAGAACGATCCGGCAAAGGCATAGTCCCGCTCGCGAGGCTCACCCGGCGTTTGGTTGAGGTAAAGGATGATAGCAATGCCGGTCATAAAAAAGAGCCAAAGGATGACCGTAAAGCCGCGTCCGTCCCGTTTCAGCTGGGCGAGAATGCCCAAAATGCCCAACAGGAAAGGCAGGAAAAAGTAACGGTTCCGCGCCCGGTTGCCCGCCATTTCGTCCGGCAGGTCATTTTGAGGGCCGAGGTAGATCGAGTCGATTGCGTCGATGCCCGAGAGCCAATTGCCGTCCAAGATGCCTCCCGTGGAGAGGTTGTCGTTTTGCCGCCCGACGAAGTTCCACAGGAAATAACGCCAATACATGAAATTGAGCTGATAGCGGAAGAAATAGGTCAGGTTCTCCCCGAAAGTGGGCACCGTGTAAACCTGTCCCATGTACGAAACCGGCTTCCCCTGAATATCGACCCACTCCTTGTACTGATCCTCAAAACCGTACTGAAACAGCCTCGGAAAGAGCATATTGAACTCGCGGGGGTATTCATAGTCCGTCACAATCGTGTAAGGCACATAGCGGTTGTCTTGGCCGATGTAATAATAGGTCTTCTCCTTCAACCCGATCGGCGGAGCGGCGTAGGATTGCCCCGAGAGCAACGGACGACTGCCGTATTGGTCGCGGTTGAGCAACATCATCAAGCCGAAGGGGTTGCTGGGGTCGTTGCTGTTCATCGGCGGATTGGCCGCCGAGCGGATAATCACCGAAGCATAAGAGCTGTACCCCAAAATGACCACGGCGGTCATCAGCACAAAGGTGTTCAGCAGGGGTTTCTGTCTTTTATAGGTGTACCACACGCCCCACGCCAACAAGGCGAAGAGCAGAATGGCATAGACGGCCATCCCCGAGTTGACCGGCAGACCCAACGAGTTGACAAAAAACAAGTCCGTCCACGCTCCGAGGCGGATCGTCCACGGGCAGATCACATAGAGCACAAAAGCAACCACGGCGACCGAAACGCCGAAGGCGGCCAACACCCCCTTGCGGGTGATGGTTGGGTATTTTTTGAAATAGAAGAGGAAAACCATCGCCGGAACGGCCAAGAGGTTGAGCAGGTGCACCCCGATCGAAAGCCCCATGAGGTAAGCGATCAGCACCAGCCACCGGGTGGAGCGAGGCTGGTCGGCCACCTGCTCCCAGCGGAGCATGGCCCAAAAAACGACCGCCGTGAAGAACGACGACAGGCCATACACCTCGCCTTCGACCGCCGAGAACCAAAAGGTGTCGGTAAAGGTATAAGCCAGCGCGCCCACGGCTCCGGCACCCATCACCGCCCACAGCTCGCCGCGCGAAAGCTCCTCGGCCCTTTTTCCGAACCACCTCAGGGCGAGCATCGTAATCGTCCAAAACAAGAAGAGAATGGTAAACCCGCTGGCCAACGCCGACATCGAGTTGCCCATCACGGCCGCATACTCGGGCGAGGGGGCAAAGAGTTGGAAAAACCGCATCATCATCATGAAGAGCGGTGCGCCGGGCGGGTGTCCGACTTCGAGCTTATACGAGGTGGCCAAAAATTCGCCGCAGTCCCACAGGCTGGCCGAAGGTTCCATGGTCAGCAGATAGACCGTTGAGGCGATGACGAAACAGGCCCAGCCCAAGATCAGGTTATATTTTTTGTACAAATTCATACGAAGATGAGTTTTTAGGGTTCATTCGGGGGGCGACCCCTTAAATAATGCACCTGTCGTGGCGCGCGTTTGCCGTAAAAGTATTATTTTTGTCGATATAAATCAGGAGCAAAGTTAATATTTTTACACAAACGCCGAGAGTTTCTCTCCGATAAAATAGAAAAATCATGGAGTCTCCGCTCACCCTCTACAATACAATGCACCGCCGCAAGGAGCTGTTCGAACCGTTAGCACCCCCGTTGGTGGGGATGTATGTCTGCGGGCCGACGGTCTACGGCGATGCCCATTTGGGGCACGCCCGTTCGGCCATTACGTTCGACCTGCTTTTCCGCACCCTGCGCCATTGGGGCTATAAGGTGCGCTATGTGCGCAACATCACCGACGTCGGCCACCTCGAACACGATGCTGACGAGGGCGAGGACAAAATCGCCAAAAAGGCGCGCCTGGAGGAGTTGGAGCCGATGGAAGTGGCGCAACACTACACCAACCGCTACCACGAGGCGATGCACCAACTGAACGTCCTGCCGCCCAGCATTGAGCCACGGGCTTCGGGTCACATCATCGAACAGATCGAGGTGGTCGAGCGCATTTTGGCCGGCGGATTTGCTTATGAAGAAAACGGCTCGGTTTATTTCGATGTGGAGGCCTATAACAAAAAGCACGAATACGGCATCCTCTCCGGCCGGGTGTTGGACGAGATGCAGACCAACAGCCGCCAGCTGGGCGGCCAGAGCGACAAACGCTCCCCGTTCGACTTCGCCCTCTGGAAAAAGGCTTCGCCCGAGCACATCATGCGGTGGCCCTCGCCGTGGAGCGTGGGCTTCCCCGGCTGGCACCTCGAATGCTCGGCCATGAGCCTCAAATACCTCGGCCAAACGTTCGACATCCACGGCGGCGGTATGGACTTGATCTTTCCGCACCACGAGGGCGAGATTGCCCAAAATACGGCTTGTTGCGGCTCGGCTTCGGCGCGCTATTGGGTTCATAATAACATGATTACGATCGGTGGGCAAAAAATGGCCAAATCGTTGGGCAATTTCATTACCCTCCAACAACTTTTTACGGGCGATCACCCGATGTTGGAACAGGCCTACTGGCCGATGACGATCCGTTTCTTCATCCTTCAGGCGCACTATCGCAGTACGCTCGACTTCTCCAACGAGGCTCTTCAGGCCGCCGAAAAGGGCTTCGAGCGGCTGATGAAAGCCGTCCGCCTGTTGGACAAAATCACTCCCGGAACGGAATCGACCGTCCGCGTGGCCGATTTCGACGAGCAGTGGCGCAAAGCCATGGCCGACGACCTGAACAGCCCGATTGCCATTTCGGTGCTCTTCGATTGGGTGCGCATCATCAATCAGCTCTACGACGGCCATCAAACGTTGACGGCCTCGGATTTGGAGGCGTTGAAAAAGAGCGTCTCGGAATTGGTCTTCGACGTGTTGGGCTTGCAGGACGAACAACAGTCCGGTGGCGACCGGGAGCGGGTTAGCGGGCTGATCGAGATGATTTTAAGCGTTCGCCAGCAGGCCAAAGCGAACCGCGATTGGTCGACCTCCGACCGCATCCGCGACGAGCTGACCCGCCTCGGTGTGGTGGTTAAAGACAAGAAGGACGGGGTAGATTGGGAATTAGACTTATAATGGGGACTTCGAAAAATCCAAAATACTGCGTTACGCTCCCGAGGGAAATCGACGCCAAGCCGAGCGCAAAAGCGAACTTGTTCGCAATTTTGCCGAGGCGCGAAGGAGAAAAGCGAAGCTAAATGCTCGAGTACGTTTAGTACACTGCGCTTTTGCCTCGGTCGCAAGCCTTGTCTTTTGAATT
>JAISHQ010000120.1 GCA_031262465.1 Rikenellaceae bacterium | reverse complement strand
TATAGCATTGGGGTTCCACCTCTTCCCATCCCGAACAGAGTAGTTAAGCCCAATCGCGCCGATGGTACTGCATCACAAGTGTGGGAGAGTAGGTCACCGCCACTTCAAGCGGCTCATCTTTTAGATGAGCCGCTTTTTATTTGTAATCATTTCATCCCTTTTTTGTAACTTTAGGCTCGGAATTTCGTTTCATGGTCAATGGAAAAGAATATATGTCTAACAAAACCAAACACAGTAAACAATTATGGAACAAGGAGACATTTTACACGCAGCGGACAGAAGAAACCACCCCCATCCAATTATTTACATAAAGAAAAAAGACAGCGAGCATTTTTACGCTTGTATTATCTCCCATGATGCCCAAAATAACGACATCAGAATGAAGCCGGAACATTTTCATGTTAAAAATAAAGACGGCAAAGACTACACCGTACAGTATAACATTAAAAAGCCGTCATACCTTGTCTTTAAAAAGTTAATAAAAGAGAATTTGTGGATTGAGGACGAAGCGGTTAAAGGTAAATTAACTGATGAGGGAATTGCATTTGTGATTGCCAATACCCCGTCTAAGGAAATGGCGGTGGTTCATAAAGGACCTATTTGGGAAAAACAACCTTATGAAATTGCAGGTAATACAGAGCATGATCTACAAAATACGAGGTGTCCGGGTGATGCTTGATTTTGATTGACAGACAGGAGTTTGAAAACTTGAGGTTCCAATTTGGTACCTCAAGTTTACACGGTGGTACTCGATATATGCCCTATGCTTTTACAGAACAAGGGGTATCTATGCTTTCGGCGGTATTACGCAGTCCGATAGCCGTACAGGTTAGTATTTCGATTATGGATGCTTTCGTTGCTATGAGGAACTACATAACGACTACTTCGACCATCACGGCAGAGTTGGCTGAATTACGGGCGACGGTCGAACTGTTGAAACGTGACGGGGATGATACGCTCGAAGCAATAAACGACTTGTCGGAAGATACCCGTAAACACATTGACAATTTATACAACGCTATCGCGGCTCTCTCGGTCAAACCGGCTCAACTCAAAAAGCCCAGCCGTCGGATTGGGTTCAATCTCAGCGACGAGTAAACGGTAGAGTTTTTGTAACTTTAGGCTTGGAATTTCGTTTCATAGTCATGTGTTTCAATTCAAAAAGACAGGCCATGAAGAGATTTAAAAAGCTGTTTATAACCATTTTTGTGCTGTTGCTCAGTACCCTCGCGGCGAGGGCGCAACGGATGCCAAATCCGTTGGAGGTGATGGATAACAGCGATTTGTCTCTGTTGGAGTTTGAATTTGGCACCGGGATCAATATCGCCCGCCCGTGGAACGGGGTGAAAGCGCGGGTGGGTACCAATTTCGGGTTGGAGTTGCGGCTCAATCGCCCTGCGCCCTATGACTTCGGGTTGCAACTGCAGATGAACAGCTTCACCCATGAAATCCCGAACGAGTACAAGGTCAATAGCACCTGCATCCGTCCTCTGCTTTATTTCGACTACAACTACCGGGTCGATCGGTTCACCTCATTTTTTGCCGGGGTCGGGATCGGCGGATCGTTTGTTCAACGCCAAAAGGCCACCTTTTTAACTTCTTACAAAGGGATGTTATCCAGCGACTTTGCCAACACGCCGGTCATCGCTCCCCGCGTGGGCTTGGTGCTGATGGGCGGGTTGCGTTTCACGGCCGGATACATTTTTACTGGTGACCGGCTTTCGTGTTTCAGCCTCAATCTTGGCTTCGTCATGGGCGGCAAATTCCAAAAAGTGCGCTGATCTGTCGAAAGACCTTCGTACTTTCTTGAAAGAAAGTACCAAAGAACTTTTCGGAGATACTGCGTATCTCATGATTGACTTTATTAATGAAATGAGGCAGGGGGGATCGCTGTTTCAGCGATTAATCCCCCCTGCCTCATTTCATTAACGAAGATAGCAGGAAACGAAGTTTCCAAAAAAGTTTTCTGGTTCTCTTTTTCAAAAGAGAACAAAATCTTTTTGACAGAATTAGACCGTCACGGACTCCTGCCAGATTTCCCAGGAGCGTTGGGCTTGGGCGACGAGCATGGCATAGCCGTTGATGACAGCCGCGCCCTGCCGCCGTCCCTCGCGCAGGAAGGCTGTTTGCGCCGGGTTGTAGATCAGGTCGTACAGGAAATGGGATCGACCGATCGCCGAATAGGGGATGCGGGGCATTTCGTCGACGTGGGGCGACATCCCCACGGGCGAAGTGTTGACGATCAGCGGCGATTGACGAATCGCCTCTTCGGTCAACTCGTCGTAAGAGAGCACTTGCTCCGCCGCGCGGCGCGAGACCTTGCGGAATGGGATGCTCAGGCTCTCAAGCACATAGCCCACCGCCCGCGATGCGCCGCCGGTGCCCAAGACCAACGCCGTGGGGCGGCTGTCGCCGATCAGTGCCAACAGGGAGCGTTCAAAGCCCCAGCTGTCGGTATTGAAGCCTTTGAGGATGACGGAGTTATCCAGCCGAATGATTTTCACACAATTGACCGCGCCGATGGCCGCCGCCTGCGGGTCGAGTTCGGTCAGGTAAGGCAAGATGGCCTCTTTGTAGGGGATGGTCACGTTGAAGCCGTGCAAATCGGGGTGCGTGGCCAACAGGGCGGGAAGCTCTTCGATCGTGGCCAACGGAAAATTGCTATAAACCGCATCCGTTATCCCCTCCGCCTCAAACAGTTGCGCGAACCACGCCGCCGAAAACGAGTGCCCCAAAGGGTAGCCGATCAATCCGTATTGTTTCATGTTATATCCAATTTACCTACCTTTTTAAGGAGCTTTTAAAAATTCAAAAGACAAGGCTTGCGACCGAGGCAAAAGCGCAGTGTACTAAACGTACTCGAGCATTTTGCCGAGGGAGCGTAACGCAGTATTTTGGATTTTTTGAAGCTCCTTTTTTATTCGAGAAATTCGGGGGCATTGCCCTTACTCTTGCTTTTCAAGGCCTTACCGAGCGATTCGATCGCGACGATCAACAGCAGGCCGATGAGGCAAAAAATCAGTGCCTGAGCTAATTGCGGATCGGCTCCGGTTGCCTCGGCGAAAGCGCCGGGCAGAAGATTGACCTCGCGCAGGGGGTGTTCCACGCCGTGGCTGTCGAGATAGGTCTCGACCGTCTCTTTCCACGGCCATATTTTGTTCAACGAGCCGACCATGAAGCCGGTCAGCACGGCAATTGTCACGTTGCGGAAACTCTTCAATAGCCACGAAAGCAGGTGCGAGAAGCTGATGATCCCGACCACTGCCCCCGTCACAAAGAGCACGATCACCCCAATGTTCAGCTCGCCGACCGCCGTCATCAGGAATTGGTATTTGCCCAAGAGGAGCAGGATAAACGAGCCGGAAATGCCGGGCAGGATCATGGCGCAGATCGCAATAGCCCCCGAGAGCAGGATGAACCACCACGTGTCTGGCGTTGAGGCGGGTGAAACGGCGGTAATCAGGTAGGCGGCCACCGCTCCGGCCACCCCGGCAACGATGGCCGAGGCGTTCCAACGGCTCACATCGCGAGCCACCAGCCACGCCGAGGCGACGATCAGCCCGAAGAAAAACGACCACACCGGAATGGGGTGATGCACCAACAGCCACGTCATCAGCCGAGCCAACGAAAAGATCGAGACCGCGATCCCTGCCACCAAAACAAACAGAAAATTGCCGTTGATCTTCTGCCAAAACGCCCGAAAATGACCCGTCAGAAGCATCCGCAACGCCCGGGCATCGACGCTTTTGATCGCGTGGAGCAACTCCTCGTAAATGCCTGTCACAAAGGCGATAGTCCCTCCCGAGACCCCCGGCACCACATCGGCCGCCCCCATGGCAACCCCCTTCAAAAAAAGCAACGGATAACGACTGTTTTTCATAGATAATGATTGTTTTTTCGGGGGTTACAGCCGATCGAAATCGGCATCGTCGAGTGTCGGGATCGAGTTCGGATCGGTGGTGAGGCTTTCGGTGGCGGACGGCGCGTAAAGGTCATCGCTGTCTTGCGCGAAGAACTCCGGCTTGTGTTGCTTGATGAAGGCAACGACCTCTTCGAGGCCGTCGGCGAACTTGGCAAAATCCTCTTTATAGAGGTATATTTTGTGCTTGTCGAAGAAAAACGAGCCGTCTTTCCCCTGTTTTTTGCGGCTCTCGGTGATCGTCAGGAAATAGTCGTCGTTCCGGGTCGCCTTCACATCGAAGAAGTAAGTCCGCCGCCCTGCGCGCACGGCCTTCGAATAGACCTCCTCGCCCATCGCTTCCGGGTCGTTCTCTTTCCGGTTGTCTTGTATGATATTCATTGATTTTTTCTTTTTTACCCCTTAAAGGTAATACTTTTTTAACAAAAACAAACTATTTCGATGAACCTTCTGCAACAATTCCTTGTCCTGATGTCTCCCAATCGGCCAGCACTTCCATGGCCCGGGCAAAAAATTCGTCCATCCCCCGGTTGATAATCCGGTAATATTCGGTCGTCGTCCAAAGACGTTGGGCAATGAGCGCCTTGAGTTGCACGGCGATCAGGCCACGGGACTCTTCCATCTCCTCGGCCACGTATTCGACCCCGCGCTCGGTGCCCAGCGCGACCAAATCGTCCAGCATGGCCGCATCGACATTAAATTCGGCATCGAACGCCTCGAACGAGGGATAACGCCGTTCGAGTTGCCTGCGGTTTTTGTCCATGTAATCAATCACATACTCGCTAACGACGCTCTGGTTGCGCAGTTTGGCCCAATAGGCGGTATAGCCCACCGTGTCGCGGCTGACCAAAATGTCCGGGGTGATCCCCCCGCCGCCATAGACCGTGCGCCCACCACGCAAGGTTTTGTATTTGAGCGAATCGGGAAAGGCCTCCAGTGAATCGGTGGTAAAACGCTGACTGAATTGGAGGTAATATTCCTCGGTCTTCCCTTTTTCATAGGGGCGTTGGATCACCCGCCCGGAGGGGGTATGGTAACGGGCCACCGTGATGCGTACCGCCGAACCGTCGGTGAGCGGGTATTGACGCTGAACCAGCCCCTTGCCAAAGGTCGGACGACCGAGAATCAACCCCCGATCCCAATCCTGCACCGCTCCAGCGACGATCTCGCTGGCCGAAGCCGAAAATTCGTCGACTAAGACAATGAGCTTCCCCTTGCCGAACGAGGGGGCATTGGGAGCCTTGAGCGTTTCGGAGGGCACGGCTCGCCCCTCCATCGAAACGACCACGCTTCCGCGCGGCAGGAAGGTGTTGGAGACCTGAACGGCCTGATCCAAATACCCGCCCCCGTTGCCACGCAGGTCGAGAATCAGCGCATCGAGGGTACCCATCGCCGTGAGAGCCTGTTGCAACTCGTCGTTGGTCGTGGCCGCAAAGCGGTTGAGTTTGACATAGCCCGTTCGGTCGTCGACCTTATAGGCCGCGTCGAGGGTGTGGATCGGAATTTTATCGCGTTCGATCCGGAATTTCAACCGCTCGGGCACGCCCTGACGAACCACTTCGACCGGAATGATTGTCCCTTTGGGGCCGCGTAGAATTTTGGGGACATCGGTCTGTTTGACCCCGACGAGTGTCGAGTCGCCCGCCGCCACAATCCGGTCGTTGGGCAACAGCCCGACCCGCTCCGAGGGGCCTCCGGGAATGGTGTTGACCACGATTACCGTGTCTTTCAGCACGTTAAATTCGATCCCGATCCCCTCGAAATTGGCGTTGAAACTCTCCTCGACCTCCTGCATCTCCTCGGCCGAAATGTAGGCCGAATGGGGGTCAAGCTCCGAGAGCATTTCGACGATCGCCCCGTCGACCAACTCGCTCATATCCAGCGTGTCGACGTAACTTCCCCCTAAGAAATAGAGGAACTGGTTCATTTTTTGGGTCGCTTCGCTCCGGGAATCGGGTTGTGCCAAGCGACTGAACAAACTGAGGGGAGATTGCGCCTGCACGGCCAGCAACGACAGATAAGCAACTATGGTAAAGATCGTTTTTTTCATTCGGTTTCATGTTATTGGACGACAAAGGTAGCAAAATAATCCCTATCTTTATCTCTTGAATCAAACAAGATAAAAACCGAGTTCTGGATAAGCGAAGCGCAGAACAGAACTCAAGTCCTATTTCGGAGCACTTCCCGCTCGCGGGAAAGCGCGACATCTCCCTCCCCTACGCTTAGGGGAGGGCTGGGGAGGGGTGACCGAGCACTATATCGGCTCTTTTAAGAGCCGATAACCTGAGCTTTGGATAGGACAAATGCACATAACATACAGAAAACAAACCGCATAACACATTTGTCTTATCCAAAACTCAGGTTAAAAACATGGACATCCGAGAATTTTTGGCGGGCGATCGTTTTGCCGCCGAGGCGGGGATCGAGCTGATCGAAGTGGGCGACGGGACGGCCAAAGCGCGCATGGAGATCACTCCGCGCCACCTCAACGGAGGGGGTGTTTGTCAGGGGGGCGCGATCTTTACGCTGGCCGACCTGGCTTTTGCCGCCGCCACCAACAGCCGGGGTACGCTGACGGTCTCCGTGCAGTCGAACATCAACCTCTTTCGGTCGGAAAAGGAGGGCTTTCTCTACGCCGAGGCGCGCGAGGTCTTCGACCACCGGCGCATCTCGAACTGCGAGGTGCGGATCACCAACGCCTCGGGCGACTTGGTGGCCACCTTTACCGGAACGGGGTATCGGAAAGGGGTACAAATCTTCTAAAAGATAAAACAATGAAAACTAATATTTTACCATTCGCTTTATTTCTATTTGCCATGACTATGACTTCCTGCAACCCAACTGCCGAGCCAAAACGCCCGGACCTCATCGGGGTGTCGCACGTCGGTTTTTACACCGACTCCCCGGCACGTACCGCCCAATTTTTCACCGATTACCTCGGCTTCGCCGTGGCCGAGGGCGGCCTGACCACGCCCGGGTGTACGGTCATTAAATTCAACGACCGGCAGTACATCGAGCTTTACCCCGATCCGGACGGTGTGCGCAACCAGTCGATGTACTATGCGCTGGAGACCGACGATGCCGAGGCGTGGCGCGAATACCTGTTTGCCCTCGGAGAGGATGTTCCTGCCGACCCGTTGGTACACGGACGCACATGCGACCTCCGGCTTTGGGTGCCCACACCGCCGAGCGGTGCGGCGTTGGAGATCGTCCAGCAACTGCCCGATGACCTCCTCGCCCAGACCAAAGGGCAATACCTGCCCGAGGGCCGTGTCTCCGACCGGTTGGGGCACATCGGCTTTATGGTGGCCGACATGGATCAAGTCAATCCTTTCTTTACCAACGTTTTAGACATGAAAGAGAGTTGGCGCGGTGGGTCGCGACCCGATGTGGTGCAGTGGGTGCATATGCAGTTGCCCGAAAGCGAGCAGACCATTGAATATATGCTCTATGACGAAGAACCGTCCCGAGGCTATCGCGGGGTAATGAACCACATCTGCCTGTTGGTCAGCGATGTGGATGCGGCGCAGGCCATTTTGACCACCCGCACCCTGCCCGAGGGGTGCCGCAACGACGGCATTCAGACCGGCGCGGACAACAAACGCCAGATCAACCTCTACACCCACGAGGGAATCCGGGTCGAACTGGTCGAGGATCATTTTGTCGATGGCATCGCCGCACCTTCGTCGACCGGTCAACCGATGAAATACACGGCGGGACAGTAGCTTAGAGTCTGTTTAAATTTGTAGAAAAAATCACAAACGCACCGGAATTAATTTAAAATTTTTTACCTTTGCACCATCAAATCGAACCGATCATGGCCAAACCCATCAAAAATACACCGGTATTAAAAGGGAAAAATTTAATCGCTTTTCACGAAGAGATGGAGAAAAGCGAGCGGATTTCTGTTGCCGACAAAGAAAAGGAGCGTAAACGTGTGGCTGAAAATGCCAAGCGTATCATGCAATCTCTTCTTTCCGTATTCTAATGATTGGAGATATTCGGACATTCCGTTTGAGTGCTGATACCCGCATCAAAAATTTTGATTGCGGCGATGAGGACATCAACGATTTTTTTCACCACGATTCATACGACTACTCCGAAAAATTGCTTTCCGTAACGTATGTGATAGAAAACGAGGAGGATACACTTGCTTTCTTTAGCCTATCGAACGACAAAATTGCCCAAGACACGAGCAATAAAGCCGCTTGGAGAAAGATCAAAAAGAGATTTTCCCACACCAAACACCGGAGCGATTACCCGGCAGTCAAAATCGGGCGGTTGGGTGTCTCTCAAAAATACGGAAAACAAGGACTTGGGACTCAAATTCTGGACTTCGTAAAGAATATGTTTCTGACGAACAATCGCACGGGTTGTTGCTTTATTACCGTCGATGCCTATCAGCAATCGGAAGCCTTTTACTTGAAAAACGGATTTAAACGCTTGAATCCTGCGGAAAAGATCAAAGCCGACGACACGATTCTGATGTATTATGATTTGCGGGAATTAAAGTAAAAGCTCCCCTTCACACACGCACTGATCTAAGGTAATGGTGCAAAAAGTGGCGCTTTTTAGGATTGAAAAGTGGCTTGAAACGAGGGGAGAGATTAGCTAATCACTCCCCTGCTTTTTGGGTATTTTGTCGAGGTTGGAATTGAAGT
>JAISHQ010000076.1 GCA_031262465.1 Rikenellaceae bacterium | reverse complement strand
TTGCGCTCGCGGGGGGAGATCGACGTGAACGACATGGCGCGGAAATACTTCAACGGGGGCGGGCACAAAAACGCCGCCGGAGGGAAGCATTTCGGGCCGATGCGCGAAGCGGTGCAGGTTTTTCGGGCGGCGTTGAAAGATGAATTTTAGAACACGTGGTTCATTTTTTATGAATTTATTCATTTTTTGAACCAAAAGCCTTGACAAAGGGGTTTTGATGTTGTATATTTGCGGCATGACCGAGGGTCATGCCGTTTTTTATGGTTTGATAACCGAACACAGCTAAAAACTCCACACATGAAAAGAATCACTTCTACCTCCCAGACCCCGCGCCCGATGCCGGACGCGGCCACCCAAAAAGCGATCGACCTGCTCGAATCGGCCAAAGAGGCCGTCGGCGAGATCGTAGAAATCCGCCGGCAGGAAAAATTGTCCTGCACCCGGGCCTCGCACGTGGCGCGCGAGATCAACGAAATCATCAAAGTACTTGCCCTGTACCTCCCTAACGAATCGCTGGCATGAACCCAATCATTGAATCGCTGAACAATTATGCGGCGGCCAACCGCTGGTCGATCGACGGCGGCACGGCGCGAAACCTCGCCGTCGGGCAATTGGAATTTCCGGTGATCTGGCACCAGCCGCTCGCCCTGACCGGCAAGATTGGCCGGAACGAGGGAGTATTGACCTATAAAATGTCTTTTTTGTTGCTCGACGGGGAAGAGGGTCGGGATCATTGTTGCCGGGAAGAGATCCGGGAACGGTTGGAACAACACGCGCTGGGGATGATCCGCACGCTGGAGAATCATGCGCGGGTACAGGCTGTGCGCTTGGTCTCCTGCCGACCGGCCGAGGCGACACTCACCCATTATGGCGAAACAGCACTGACGGTGACCATTGAGGCTGATGTGCTATACTGTCACAAAACCCCTTCTGCTTAACCCCCTATCAATCATGCAAATCATTAACACGCCAGAGCCGTTTTCCCCGGCTTTCGGAGAGATTCTTTATGCCGTTGCCCTGACCGAAGAAGAGCGAGGAGCGGAGATTGCGATCTTCAATTCGACCGGACAGGCGATGATCGGGATCAAAAAAGCGACAGAAGTGCCGGAATTTAGCCTGAACGTCGCCGATTACCTGCGCAGTCAGGTGGCCATTGAGCCTCTTCCTCGGCAAATCTGCCGAATCATCGAAGCTCCCCAGCGGCTATTTCGCAGCCTCATCGCGCACGGAGATTGGACAGCGAGCCAAGTTCATACGGCGGGGATTGTGCCGGTTGGGATGAACGAGGCGATGTGTGAGCCGGGGCTTCGGTCGCTCGGCCCGGACGAACAGGACGAAATCGACTGGGTGGCCGGGGTGGGAACTCACTTTGCCCGCGCGCTCTTTCCGGTAACCGGGAAAGACCCCCTTGAAATTCAGTTGGGGCGGATCGAAATCGCAGAACCCCGGATGTTGGCACTGGTCGTCAACAGCGACGACCTTGATTTAGGACTGCAACAACGCGGCTGGCAGTGGACGGATTTTGACCGTTTCACGGTAGAAATTCATTTCAACTATCAGAAAATCACGGCGTTTGAATACATCATCCGCCCGAGCAACCGGAGCAAAACACGCCTGGCTTGGTGGAATCGGCAGGGAGCCATTGATTTTCACTCGTTTGAATCGACCACGCGGGAAGAGCGGCTGTTTGAAAAGAGAGAGGCCGCTGTGGGGGATCGCCGTTTGCCGGTATCAACTCAGTGTCAATTTGTTAGAACCATACACACCGCCCATACCACCCGCGAGCAAGCCCTGAGGCTGTCGCAAATCGCCGGATCGCCACAAGTTTGGATTGTGGAAGGCGACACGTTTATCCCGGTAGAAATCCGCTCCGAAAAGCCCTTCCTGATCGCCGACAGCGGGGAGACGGCGATTGAACTGCAAGTTGTCGGCACCGAACCCCTTTTGTTTCAGTCCTTTTAACCCCGCCCCAAATGATTGAAATTTTGATTGACGGCCAGCCGGTAGAGGCATCGGCCGACTGCTCGGTTGTGCTCTCGGCCTCGCTATCGGAGCTTACCGAGCCGAAATCGCTCCGAACCAAAAGACACGAATTGACCCTCGCCATGACCCCGCAAAACCGGGCGGTGTTGGGCTTTCCCGAACAGGCATTTTCGCCCCGCCGTTTCAACCAAGAGGAACACCGGGGAACAATTCGGTGTGGCCAGGCCACGCTCGCGGAGGGAAATGTCGAGCTGATTCGCTGTGAGAATGATCTGGCAGGAGGGGGGCGGTATGTGTTGGCACTGGTGGTTCCCACGCCCCATTGGGTCGGTCAGGCCACCCAAAAAATGTTGGGAGAGACCGAGATTGAGTACGAAGGGTATTGGGACGAGGAGGAAATTCAACAAAGTTGGACAGCCGATTCGCCCGTTCGGTTTTTGCCGGTCAAACGGGATCAATACCCCGCTTACGGAGAGGCGCAAAGCGTTATCAGTCAGTTGGGTTTTGAAAATTATTACCCGTTTGTGCGGGTCAAAGCGCTGTTCGAAGCAATCATTCAATCGGCGGGATACCGGATCGAATCGTCGTTTCTGAACGAACCTTTTTTCGGGACACTCTACATGAGTGGCCGATACGACGAGACGGCGAGCAACGGAAGCATCGCCCGGATGGATTTTATCGCCGGAAATACGCTCCCCGACCGAACCGCCACAGCCGACAGCGCCGGTCGGGTGTACACAACCGCTCCGGCAGACACTCATTCGGTTGGCACGCCGGTCGATACGGCCATCCTTTCGACAGAATATACCAGCGCATTATCGGAGCGCGCCCCGGCGTTCCAAGTGATCGACGGCAGACCGGCCTTTATTCCGGAAGAGGCGGTGATCGTTGGGTTTGAATTTCAGATGAAGGTGCAACTCGCCGGGCAGGTCGCTTCGGAGAACACTGAGCCTTTTCGCCTGATGTGGGGCGCGGAGACCCTGTATGAAGCCCAATGGGGGACGAATCCCAACCCGGAAATCGCATTGAAAGTGCGGAGCCAGCCGCTGTTGCGCCCCAAAGACGAACCGGTATTCTTCGATACGCTTGTTTTTGAGGGACTTCCGGTCGGAAGCGTGTTGACCTATTGCTTCGGGACGCTCATTCGTCCGGTATTCTATTCGATGCCCGAGCCGGGCGCACTCATTGCATTTGCCTCGCTTTTTGCACACGAAACCACGCAAATGGAGTTTATCGAGGCGATCATCCATCTCTTCGGGCTTCATTTTTATACGGACGAGCAGACGAAAACCTTGTACATCGAGCCTCGGTTTACCTTTTTAGAGGCCAATTCGGTCATCGACTGGACGGCGAAAATCGACCCGAAACAGCCCATCGAATGGGAGGAGTTCGGTGGCGATCGGCACCAGCGGGAGCGGTGGGGATACCGATCGGGGGATGCGGCCACGGAACGAGCAAGTGGCGAGGGCGGAATGCCCTACGGAGCGTGGGAGGCCGAGGTGTTCAACCGCTATGGGCTGTCGGGGAGAGCAACGTATCCCAACCCGCTCTTTACCGCCACGATAGACAGAACCCAAGCACTCAGTAGCGCCCCGGCGGCCTCGATGATTGTGGTCGGAGACCGGGATCAGCGGGAGGGAGTGAGCAATTTCCCCGCAAAAATCGTGCGTTACCTCGGTATGAAGCCGCTTCCCGCCGGGCAACGGTGGGGGTGGCCAACCTATGCCAATCAATACCCGTTGGTGATGTTCCACTCCAAAAACGAAGATTGGTTTACGCTCTGTTTTGATGACTATCAGAAACAACTCGGGTTGAAAAACTACCACCAGCCGATGTACGACACCATCAACAACGGGCGAAAACTCTCCCTGCACCTGCGGCTCACCCCCTCGGACATGGAGGCCATCCTGTCGCCGAACTCCGCCCGCCGTGACTTCCGGGGAAACTTCGTTTTTTGGATTCGGGGCGAAAAAATCCGAGGCCGCTTGCTCGAAATCACCGGATACAACCCCACAGAGGGTGGTTCTACTCGGTGTGTCTTTGCGGTCGAGGATATTTCCTAAGTCCCTTTTTTCAGCCTCGAACTGTTCTTAGAGAACCATCGCGCCTTTTTGTAAAAAGGCGCCCCAAAAACTTTTCTGCTTGTGTTGGCAGGGCGACTATCCCTTCAGGACTTCGTTTTATACCGCATTCCCCGGCTTTTCAAGCGAGCTTGAGCCGGGGAATACAGCACAAAACGCATTCGCCCGCAGGCGAATGTAATCGCCCTGAAAACACATTCATTTCAGTTCCCCTAAAATTGAATCGTAAAATCCCAATCGGTTCGTAGAACCGACCTCGGCAGTGGGGTGAAAGGGATGCTTTTGGCCGATTTTGGCCGTGGCAAGCCGAACGAAACTGCAATTTCGTTCGGCCGCGAGACAAAAGCGCAGACAAAAGTATTCCGAAACCCCGGCCGAAAACTTTTCTTTGCTACTTTCTTTTAGGATAAAAGAAAGTAGAAGAAAGTCGCGGGGTGATTTGGATGAAAAGTCCGAAATTTCGGCCGGGCATGGGGCGGGAGAGCACCGATTCGTACTCTTCGTCGAAGAGGTTGTTGACCGCTACTTTGATTGAGAGATCGGCCCACCGGGCGGCAGGGCGGTATTCGAGCGCGAGGTCGTTCATGTAATAGGGGCTGATCCGCCACACCTGCGAGGAGGCGAGGTTGCTGGAGGTGGCAAAGCGTTCGCTGTAATAGTTCCACTTGTAGGTGAATGTCCACCGCCGCCAGCCGAGGGTGCCGGTCACCCCGGAGGAGTAGACGGGGATGTAAGGAAGCTGTTTGCCGACCGACTGGTCTGCCCAACCGGCGGGGTCGTCGCGGTTGATGGAGTGGGTGATGGCGTAATGGGCCGACAGGTTGAGGTTCCACTGCCGCCCGAGGTCGGCCTGCGCCGCTCCTTTGGCCTCCAAGCCATAGCTGTGTACCTTTTTGACGTTGCGGGGTGTCCAAAACCCTTTGTGGGTGGGCAACCAAACGATCCAATCGGTGATGTACGAATCATAGAGGGTGGCCTCGCCCGAGAGGGTGAACGGTTGCGTTTTCGCCTGAAATTCAACGCCTCCGTCGTAGGTAAACCCCCGTTCGGGACGGAGCGAGGCATTGCCCCCCGGCATAAAATAGAGGTCGTTGAGGCTGGGATAGCGGTAGTTTCGGGCGGCGGAGGCCTTGAGCACAACGGCTCCCCGGTCTGAGAGGAGGTATTCGGCAAAGAGCGCGGGCATCAGTGGCGAAAGGTTGTCGGCGTACATCTCCTGCCGCAGGTTGACAGCCAAGCCCAACCGCCGGGAGGGTTTGTAACGCGCCGAAACCAGCGCGGAGAGTTCCGAGCGCGCCTGATCGTAGCCGATAACCCGGTCTTCGGACGTGGGGAGCTTGGCCCGGTCGCGGCTTCGGACAAAATGCTGATTCAGCGAGAGATTCCCCGAAAAAATCCACCGGTCGCTCCGGTAATATTCGGCACTGAACACCCCGTAGGCCGTCTGCACAAAGGAGGTCGAGCGCACATTGTCCTGATACATTCCGCCGCCCAAACCGCTCTGATAGTGGTACAGCAGGTCGGTGTAGAGGTAGCCGCCCCCGGCGGAGAGTTTCAGCGCACCGAGCACCTTGTCCCACCCGGCAGTCAGGCGCACCGTCTGTTCCTGTTGGCGATTTTTGTCGAGGTCGTCCTCGCGGTAGGAGACATTGAGCATCGGCACCCCGCGCCGGGAGTGGGTGTACCAAGCCGATAGCGTCAACCGCCCCCCGCCAGCCCCTTGATAGTAAAACTCGGGGAGCAGGTGAAAATCGTGAAAATCACCGTTTTTATTGCGTTCCACCGGGCGTTGCCGGCCGATGATTTGGTGATCGTCGTCGTAAGTAAAGTCCCATTTGTTGTAGTTGCGGTAGGGAAAATCGTTCTTCGAGGTGGCGTAATAGGCGCGTAGGGAGGTGCGCCACCGCCCCCGGCCTGCCGTCAGGCGGAGAAATTGGTCGTAGGTGGTGTAACTGCCGATCCCTTGGGTGTAGCTCAGCCCGAAACCCTCTTCCTCGGGGGCGCGAGTGCCCAACGAGACGGCACCACCGAGGCCTCCGCCGGTCACACCCAAAGAGCTTGCCCCGTGGTAGAGGCTGGCCTCGTCGATAAAATAGGAGGGGATCATCGAAAAATCGACCATGCCCAACATGGGCGAATTGATCGTCATGCCGTTCCACGTGACCCG
>JAISHQ010000067.1 GCA_031262465.1 Rikenellaceae bacterium | reverse complement strand
CAGCAGACGACCGTGTCGAGCCCCGACGGGAAACTGAAAGTCTCGGTCTCCCTCTCTGAGGGAAAACCCCTCTACTCGGTGACTTATGCCGATAAAGTCATACTGGAAGAGTCACCGCTGGGGCTCGTGACCAACGAAGGCGACTTCTCACAGGGGATGACCTTTATAGAGGCCACGGAGTCGGCGGTCGATAAACAATATGTGCAGGACAAAATCAAGCGTTCGTTCGTCCACTACAAGGCCAACACGCTTACCTACACTATGGAAAATGCTGGGAAACATCGCATTTCGGTCGTTTTTCAGGTCTCCGACAACGACATCGCTTTCCGTTATGAATTGGCCCCGATGCGGGTGCGGCGGGACGAGAGGCTGGCCGTTGTGGTCGAAAAAGAGGCGACCGGCTACAACTTTCCCGCTGCGACCACCACATTCCTTTCGCCCATGATGACCCCTATGACGGGTTTTGCCCGCACCGCTCCAAGCTACGAGAGCGGCTACGAGGCCGATGCTCCGATGGGGCGGGCGACGCGCGGAAATTTGGGCTATGTTTTCCCGGGCCTGTTTCACATTGGCGACAACGGCTGGGTGTTGCTCTCCGAAACGGGGGTGAGCAGTCTCTACTGCGCCTCGCACCTGAGCGACGGGACGGCTGACGGCCTCTATACCGTGGAATACCCCAACCCGGCTGAAAATAACGGCTTTGGCTCCACCGGGGCACAACTCGGCCTGCCGGGCGTGACCCCCTGGCGCACGATCACCGTCGGCCAAACGCTCAAACCCATCGTCGAAACGACCATTCCCTACGACGTGGTCGACCCCCTCTACCCGCTTTCCCGCCCCAATCAATACGGGCGGAGCACGTGGAGCTGGATCGTTTGGCAGGATGCCAGCATGAACTACGAAGATCAGCTGACATTCATCGACTTGGCCGCCGCTCTGGACTTTGAATTTATCCTGATGGATGCCTTTTGGGATTCGGCGATCGGGAAAGAACGGATGGAAGAGCTGATCCGCTATGCCGAATCGAGAGGGGTCGGTGTCTTCCTCTGGTACAACTCCAACGGCATCGCCAACGACGCTCCGCAAGGGCCGAAAAACAAGATGAACACCTCCGTCGCCCGCAAGGCCGAGATGAAATGGTTGCAACAGGCGGGCGTAAAAGGGCTGAAAGTCGACTTCTTTGCCGGTGACAAACAAGAAACCATGCGCCTGTACGAAGATATCCTTGTCGATGCCAACGAGCACGGGCTGATGATCGTCTTCCACGGGGCTACCCTGCCGCGCGGCTGGGAGCGGATGTACCCCAATTACGTGGGGAGCGAGGCGGTCGTGGCCTCCGAAATGCTTATCTTCTCCGAAGGCGTGCGCCAACAGGAGGCGTTCAATGCCACCCTGCACCCGTTTATCCGCAACGCGGCCGGTATCATGGAGTTTGGCGGCGTTTTCCTGAATAAATACCTGGTCAAGAGCAACGAGGAGCGTAACCTCCGCCTGACCACCGACGCTTTCCAGCTGGCCACAGCCGTGCTCTTCCAAAATCCGGTGCAGATGTTCGCCCTGACACCCAACAACTTAACCGACGCTCCGGCCTTTGAATTGGACTTCATGCGCCGTGTGCCGACCACGTGGGACGAAACCCTCTTCATTGACGGATACCCCGGCAAATACACCGTGATCGCCCGCCGCCACGGCACAACATGGTACGTGGCAGGAGCCAACGCCGAAGCACAGGCCAAGACCCTGACCCTCAGCCTGCCCATGCTCGCCGGAGAGACGGTTTCGCTCTACAACGACGACAAAAACCGCAACACCCTCCTGCAAAGCACACCGGTCAAGGCCAACGGCGAAATCACCCTCACCATCCAACCCAACGGCGGCTTTGTCCTGACCAAATAGTTCAGCCTTTGACTGCGACTCAACCTAAAAAATCGGGGCGACCATATTTATGGTCGCCCCGATTTTTTGGTCTTTACTTGAACTGCCGCTTTTAAAAAGCGGCGCAAATCGCGGCTTTTGACCATTAAGCCTAAAATCTGAAGTTTCGGCAAACAAGCTCTAAAACTGAAAATAAATAAACGGCACCACCTCGCTGGATTTGAATTGGATGACGATCCAGATCACCACAACGAGCAGGGCGGCCTGTCCCACGATGCCTAAGCGGGTCACCCCTCGGCGCAGGGCGTTGTCGGTGCGCGCAGGCAGGAAATGGGCGATGTACCCCACCGCCATCAGGATAAAGACCCAGCCGTAACCGGTGACCATGCCCCGCAACAGCTCCGGATGGAAAGCGGTGAAAATCTGACGAAAAACGGCGTGAGCCGTCGCCATGCTATCCGCCCGAAAGAGCACCCAGGCGGCGCAGACCAGATGAAAGGTCAGGACAATGCCCACCGCCCGCCGCCACGGCTTCATCTCGGCACCCGTCTTTTTGGTCAGTCGCGGGAAGAGGGTCAGCACCATTTTATGCACGGATAGCGCGGCTCCGTGGATGATGCCCCACAGCACGAACCGGACAGAAGCCCCGTGCCACAGCCCGCCGAGGGTCATGGTCGTCATCAGGTTGAGGTAGGTGCGAACGCGCCCTTTTCGGTTGCCTCCCAGCGAGATATAGAGGTAATCCTTCAGCCAGCTCGACAGCGAGATGTGCCACCGCCGCCAAAATTCGGTGACCGTCGCCGATTTATAGGGGGCATCGAAGTTGATGTTGAAATGAAAGCCCATCAGCAGAGCCAAGCCGATCGCCATGTCGGAATAGCCCGAAAAATCGCAATAAATCTGCAAGGCATAGCCGTAAACCCCGGCCAAATTCTCGATGCCGGAATAGAGGTGCGGGTTGTCGAAAATGCGGTCGACGAAGTTGACGCTGATGTAATCCGAAATCACCGCCTTTTTCACCAACCCTCCGGCAATCAGGAAGATCGCCCGACCTGTCATCTCCTTCGAAACAAAAGGCCGCTGGCGGATTTGCGGGATGAAGTCGCGCGCCCGGACGATCGGTCCGGCCACCAATTGGGGGAAGAAGGAGAGGTAAAAATTGTAATCGAACCAGCTTTTCAGCGGAGCGATCCGATCACGGTAGATGTCGATGATGTAACTGATCGACTGAAAGGTAAAGAACGAAATCCCCACCGGCAGAATGATGTCGAACGGGTCGAACGGCTTGTGAACGAGGTCGGCGATGGTCTGAAAGAGAAAATAGGTGTATTTGAAATAGAACAGGATGCCTAAATCGACGATCAGCGACAAGGCGACCAACGCCTTTTTGCCCGTGAGCGTCCGCGCCCGGGCGATCGCGTGGCCAATCGCAAAGTCCGACAGGGAGATGAAAAGCAGGATGAAGAAATAAAGCCCGCTCGACTTATAATAAAAATAGTAGGAAAAGGCCGTGATGAAGAGAATCCGCGCCAGCCCTTTTTTTCGCAACAGGCCATAGACGATCAGCACCCCCGTGTAGAGGAAGAGAAATAGCGCGCTGTTGAACAGCAACGGCTCCTGGGGGTTGTAGCTAAGGATGCGGAGCAGGTTCTGGGTGACGGTCTCGAACATCTCTAACATATTGATTATAACCTTTAATCAGGGCATGGTATAGGTGGTGCGCCAACACCTCGTAGCCTTCGGCTGAAAAATGGAGGTGGTCGCGGCTCAATAACTCTTCGTCCCACCACATCTCCCGCGAGCCATCTCCTCCCGAGGCGGTGAAGAGATCCCAGCAAGCCAAGCCGTGACGGGCGGCGTAATTGCGGATCACCGCGCTGACTTGTTCAACGGTGGGGTTGGGCGAGTAGACGGTCTGCCGGTTCACCCGCCGGCTTCGGTAGCTATCGGCCGGGGTGGTCAGCAGAAAGAGGGCCTCGGGGTTCTTCTCGCGCAGGCCGATGACCACCGAGTCGATTTGCGCCTCAAAGCGGGAGGCCGAAAAGCGGTCGCCCTCCAACGATTCGTTGGTGCCCATCGACAAGATGATGAGTGTCGGCTCTAACGCGCTAACCTGCTCGCTCCACCCCTCGATGCGCCTCCAATGCATGAACTGCGCGCCGTTGATCCCCACCGAATGGTACAAAACCCCGTTGTGCCCATTTTCCAAGCTGAACCCGAAATAGATCGACGAGTCGCGGCGCGCCCCGGCACGGCCCGACAGGGTCACTTCGGAGAGCAGACTATCGAGTTCAATCGTATAACTGTACCGGTTTTCGTCGGCAATTAGACGAATCGAATCGCTCAGTTCCGGCTCATCGACCTGCAATTGGGGCGCGGCGGGGTGTTTCAGGACACGCACCCGGTTGAAGGCGTAATTCTCGGTCTCGTTTTTTTCGAGGGCACTCACACTCAGCGTGAAAAGAGCCGACCGCGTGGCGATCGACACCCCGCCCACACCCAACGGCCACACTCGGCGCGATTGGACCACCCGGGAGTTTTCCCACGTGCGGTTGGAGCGGATCGCGTAGTCCGACGGCTCGTTGGTGCGGGCCATCCGCAACGGGGTGACCAGCCCGCGCCCGGCGTTGCCGAAATCGCGGTGAAAGTCGCGCATAATCGCCCCGGTCAGAAAACCCGCCTGAATGTGCGAGTCGCCCACGTGGAGGATCGAAACCCGCTTCGTCCCGTCATCAGTTTGCGCCGCGCGCAGGTCGGCCAATTGGTCGTAGAACGGGTCAAGGGAGTGGGTCGAATCGGTAATCACATTCAGCCTCCCCTCCAACAACATCTTGTTGAACGGGCGCAACAGCACGGGCGAGGCAGTATTTGCCCCCTGTGATTCAGGCGCATCGCCCCCTCCGGTGCTCAATAGCCCAACAAGCAACAGGATCGGTGCGATAATAAGGAGTTCCCTTCGTTTCATCGGTTAATATTGTTCTCCCATTTCGGCCAACGACCGGGCAAACGACAGCCCAATCCGGCGACCGCCGAGGTAATTGATGTGGGTATAGTCTTTGTTGGCCAGCGCGGGGGCATGATCGACAAACGCCCTCATGCTGTTTCGCCCGCCCATGGCCAAATAGGTGTTCCAAAAGGTGACTCCTGTCTCTTGCGCGATCCGGCGTTGCGCCTCGATAAAGGCAATCAGTCCCGCCCCGGTGACCATCTCCCCCGCTTCGTCCTTGAAATTGCGGTCGCCGATCCCGAAAATCAGGATGTCGGCCTCGGGCATCGCCTGCCGGATGCGCTCGACCACGCGGATCATCTGCTCGGTATAAGTTTGGTACTCCTGTCGCTCGGGGGTCATGACGTTCAGCCCATACTGGAGGATCACCAGATCGTAAGGAACAAGGCGGTTCATCTGCGCCAATCGGTTCGCGCCGATGCGCAACAGCTGAATGCCCGAAGCACTTCGCAAGGCATAATTGTCGACACAGACCCCCGTCTCGTCGTTCAAAAAAAGGCCATATCCGGTGAACTCCTCGCTGGCCAAAAGGCGGAAATCGACCCTGCGCATACCGGGGCGCGTGGCCGTAAATAGCTTCAACCCCTCGCCCGGTTCGAGCGCGGCCTCTTTTTCGCCAGAGCCGCCCAAATCATAAACCAAAGAGGCCGGTTGGGCGGTGGTATAGAGGAGCGAGGCGGTGTTGAACGTCTCGGCGTGCTGGCGTTGGTCGGTGGTCCGGACGGTAATTCGGGCTTCGCCCGCCTCGGGCGTAAAGCATTGACCGCCGAAGAGATAGGGCGCGCTTTGATCGCGGTAGAGGGACGAAAGCGTCTGCCAGCCCTCGTGTTCGATGCTGACGGTGTTGCGCCAGATGTCGACCGGAGCCAGCGGGACAAAGCCCACCCCGCGACCGCCGTAAAGCGTTTGGAGGTATTCGCGCAGGTCGCTGGTCAGGATGTCGCCCTCGACAAACGAGTCGCCCAAAAAGGCGATGCGCACGGGGCGACCCAACTCCTCGCGGCGACGGATGGCGGCAAAAAAGTGGCTCAACCCCGATCCGTCTTCCGAAAAATCTTCGATCGGCACGCGCCTCATGCGGAGCGTACTGTCGGCCGCAGGTGTTTCTGTCGGAAGCGGAATATTCCCTGTCGCGGGAGCCGGTTGTGGTTGTGGGATCGGTGCGATCGGCGAAGCAATTGTTGAAATTACCGAATCAGTCGCCGGAGCGGGCGTTGAATCGGGTTGAAACTCTGCGGGTTCTGCGGACACCGGTACGGAGGCCGGTTCAATTTCAGGTTCAGTTTCAGATACCGCCTCGGGCACCGTTGCAGGACGGGCGGGGGACTTGATCTGCGCCCACAGCAGGCTGTCATCCGGGAAATTGTCGGTCGAATTGGTCAGTCCCCGCGTCAAGTCAGAATACAACCGCACCGGCCGAAACGAATGCCCGTTCAGCGTAAAACCACCCAAAAAAGAGAGGCCGGTCAATGCACCGATGACCAGCAACAGAATGATTAACCCGCTATTCAACCTGTTCTTTTCCACGGGTCAAAGATAGTTATATTTCCCTAAGCCTCTCCGCCCCCATTAAAACCAAAGGGAAAATCCTTGCCGGGCGTGGGCACCTGTTGCGGGATGCGAATTTCGCCGAACGAGGTCTCGTACTTGTGGATGTTGTCCTGCAACGACAGCAACAGCCGTTTGGCGTGTTCGGGGGTCAGGATCACCCGGCTTTTGACCTTGGCCTTCGGTACTCCGGGCACCATGCGGATGAAGTCGAGGACAAATTCGGAGGTCGAATGCGAAATAATCGCCAGATTCGAGTAGGTTCCGTCGGCCACCTCGGCGGAGAGTTCGATGTCGAGTTGTTGCTGTTTTGTGTGGTTATCGTCTGCCATAATTTCCAAATTTTAGGGAACATTCTGTTCAAAGATACGATTTTTAACCTTAGTTCGGTGCAAAAAAGGCAAATCTTTTGGCTGTATGGATTTTATCACTTAATTTTGAAAACTTTGGGTAGTGTTTTTCTATAATGTTGAGGCAATTGGTGACAGCTCCGCTGTCGTGGATATACGGTTTGGCTGTGGCCATCCGCAACAAACTCTTTGATTGGAAGATTCTTCCGAGCGAGGAGTTCGATATCCCCATTGTCTGCGTCGGCAACCTGACAGTCGGGGGAACCGGCAAAACGCCACACACCGAATATTTGGTCGAGCACTTCTGTCGCCATTATCGCGTGGCTGTACTCTCGCGCGGTTACAAACGCAAAACCACGGGATTTATCGAGGCCACGCCGCAAATGTCCTACCGCAAAATCGGCGACGAACCCAAGCAGATCAAGCTCAAATTCCCGGATATTCCCGTCGCCGTGTGCGAAAAGCGGGTCGAGGGCATCCGAAGGTTGCGGGAGCTTCACCCGGAGATCGACCTGATTCTGTTGGACGACGCTTTCCAGCACCGTCGTGTCGAGCCGTGGGTCAATGTGGTATTGATGGATTACAACCGACCCATCGTCCACGACCACCTCTTGCCGTTGGGCGAGTTGCGCGACAACAAAAAGCAGCTGAAACGGGCACATATCGTCATCGTGACCAAATGCCCCGAGACGATCAAACCGATTGATATGCGCGTTCGGCGCAAGGAACTCGACCTGTACCCCTATCAGCGGCTCTATTTCTCCCGCTTCCGGCAGGGCGCGTTGGTTCCGCTCTTTCCCGAGCACGACCAGCCACCGCCCAAGCCCGGCGCGCCGGTGATCGCCGTGGCCGGAATCGGCAACCCGAAAGCCTTTTTCGATGAGCTGAAACCGCGTTTCAACCTGCTGAAAACCATCACTTACGCCGACCATCACGCCTATCGAAAAAGCGATTTGGAGCGGCTGAAAATTGCGCTGGACGAGCTTCCGGCGGGTACGGTGGTGGTGATGACCGAAAAAGATGCCGTCAAATTATCGAACCGAAAAAAAATACCTGTCGCGTTGCAGAAAAAGTTCTATTTCGCGCCGATCGAGGTGGATTTTTTGGATCATGGAGAACAAGGTTTCATTCGTCAAATCGACCAATATGTACAATCAAATCAAAAATACAGCCTCCTTCATCCGGAGTAAAATCAGTTCCACCCCGCAGGTGGGCATCATCTTGGGCACCGGTTTGGGTGCGCTGGCCGACAAAATCGCCGATCAAACCGTGTTGGATTACACCGACATTCCCGGCTTCCCGGTCTCGACCGTCGAGGGTCACCGGGGGCGGCTGATATTCGGGCAGTTGGGTGGAAAATCCGTCGTTGCCATGCAGGGGCGGTTTCATTATTACGAGGGGTACACCCCCGCTCAGGTGACCTTTCCGGTGCGGGTGATGAAGCTCTTAGGCATTGAGTACCTCTTTGTCTCGAACGCCAGCGGCGGGGTCAATCCGGGCTTCAACCGGGGCGACCTGATGGTCATCACCGACCACATCAACCTGATTCCCAATCCACTCGTCGGCCCCAACCTCGCCGAATTCGGCGAACGCTTCCCCAACATGGCACACGCTTACGACCCGGCGTTGATCGCTTTGGCCGACACGATCGCCGAGCGACTGAGCCTGCCCCTGCAACACGGTTGTTACGTCGGGGTGACGGGGCCTTCGCTGGAGACCCCGAAGGAGTACGCCTATTTCCGCACGATCGGCGGCGATACGGTCGGGATGTCGACCACGCCGGAGGTTATCGTGGCCAACCACAGCGGGTTGCGTGTGTTTGGCCTCTCGGTCATCACCAACGTGGCCACCGACGGCCCCGAATCGACCCACGAGCTGGTGCAGGCCGAAGGTGCCCGCGCCGAAGCGCGGATGAGCATATTAATCGAAGAGATGATGCGGCAGTTGTGATCCTAAAAGTCCAAAATACTGCGGGGGACTTCGAAAAATCCAAAATACTGCGTTACGCTCCCTCAGAAAAATGCTCGAGTACCTTTAGTACACTGCGCTTTTTCTTCGGTCGCAAGCCTTGTCTTTTGAATTTTTGGAAGCC
>JAISHQ010000115.1 GCA_031262465.1 Rikenellaceae bacterium | reverse complement strand
GCGCCGGTCGCCATCAGTCCGAAGACTATGCTGCCCCTCGACTTGCATGTGTTAAGCCTGCCGCTAGCGTTCATCCTGAGCCAGGATCAAACTCTCCATTGTAATTACTTTGTTTCATTAAATTTTGAGATGTCTGGCTACTATTCATTTCTGTAAAAGAATTGAAAACGTAGACTCTCCGCGGCCTCGACGGCTCGGCGGATCGTACTACATTTGACGAATAAATACTACATTTACTCTTATTTCTATTCAGTAATTCAAAGAACTTGTTTCCTATCGGTTCCGGCCCTCGGGTCATCGTTCGAATCCCGCTTGAGCCAGGTTGGAAATTGCAACAAAAACGCTCGCCAAAATTTCCGCGAACGGACTGCAAAGATAAAACGGATTTTTGAATCCTGCAAATCCCCGCAGCGTTTTTCTGTCTAAGAACTTCTGCTTTCGGACGAGGTAATTTGTCCGTAGCGGGTGCAAATGTAAGGACTTTTTTATTCCCTCCAAATTTTGGCACTAAAAAATTATCACTTTTTTTCGCCGAGAGAAAGCGGCTTCGGCGGTACGTTTTCACGTTCAGCCTTTTGCCTTTTCAGAAAACCTCTGCTACCCGATTTTCAAAATCAGGTAAAGCTGTACAGCAGACGGATTTCGTCGGGCCAGCGGGATTCGTCGGGGGTTTCGAGCACCAGCGGCAGGTCGTCGAAGCGCGGGTCGCGGGCGATGTATTGGAAGACGGTCAGCCCGAGGTAGCCTTCGCCTAATGGGGTATGGCGGTCGATGTGACTGCCGGTGGGTTTGGTCATGTCGTTCAGGTGCATCCCCCGCAGGTATTTCAGGCCGACGATCCGGTCGAGTTCGGCAAAGGTCTGCTCACACCCCTCAACGGTGGTCAGCTCGTACCCCGCCGCCCCGGCGTGGCAGGTGTCGATGCATATCCCCACGCGGCTTTTGTCCTCGACCCGGTCGATGATATAAGCCAACTGCTCAAAGCGATAGCCGAGGTTGGAGCCTTGCCCGGCGGTATTCTCGATCACGGCGGTGACCCCGTGGGTTTTGTCGAGTGTGCGGTTGATCGACTCGGCGATGCGCTGCATACAGGCCTCTTCCGAGATTTCGCGCAGGTGACTGCCCGGATGAAAATTGAGGCGGTCAAGCCCTAAGACCTCACACCGTTGCATCTCGTCGAGAAAGGCGGCGCGCGATTTTTCGATCGCCTCGTCGTCGGGGTGCCCGAGGTTAATCAGGTAGCTGTCGTGCGGCAAGATGTGATTCGGGGCAAAGCCCAGCCGGGCACAATTGGCCTTGAAAGCGTCGATCGACTGGGCGGTCAGCGGAGCGGCCACCCATTGCCGCTGGTTTTTGGTAAAGAGGGCGAAAGCCTTCGCGCCGATCGCCTGCGCGTTGAGCGGAGCGTTCTCTACCCCACCCGACGCGCTCACGTGTGCTCCAAAATATTTCATGGCGATTTAACCTGAGTTTTGGATAAGACAAATGTGTTATTTATTTTGTTTTCTGTATGTTATATTCATTTGTCCTATCCAAAACTCAGGTTATCGGCTCTTTTCAGAGCCGATATAGCGCTCGATCACCCCTCCCCTGCCCTCCCCTATGCGTAGGGGAGGGAGGTGTCGCGCCTTCCCGCTCGCGGGAAGTGCTCCGAAATAGGACTTGAGTTCTGTTCTGCGCTTTGCTTATCCAGAACTCAGGTGTTTTATCTCTATGATGTTCGTTTCCAAAGATAATAAAAATTTGTAAAAGCGCCCGAGGAAACATATCTTTGTCTTATTAAATAGCTTTGAACCGATGAAAAAAATAGTTACCCTAATCCTTACCGGAGCGGCTCTCCTGTTTTCGGGGGTCGATGCTTCGGCACAAATGTCTCTCGAACAGACACCGAATAATATTCGACCGCTGGACTTGGAGATGAAACCGGGCGAACAGTTACTCAATCCGCAGATCGAGAGTGGCACCTATACGACCGATGCGATCATTGCCGCCGAACGGCGACGGGTGCGTAAGGAGCGGAACACGTTCGAGGTCAAATTCGACCTGAAAGCTAACCAAATTTTCTTTGACAACTGGGCTAAGGGGGGTGACAACAACTTCAACGGGTCGGGCGTACTCTTCCTGCGGCACCGTTATAACCGGGAGCGGCTGACCTATTCGACCACATTCGATGCCCGCTATGGGATGAACGTCATCGACTCGACTGTCTTCAAAACCGAGGACAAATTCACGTTCAACTTCACAACTGACTGGAAAATCCGTGAAAACTGGTCGTTCTCGGGGATCGTCAACCTGCAATCGCAGTTTGCCAAGGGGTATAAATCGCGGACAGACCAACAGTGGGTCTCCAGCTTCATGTCGCCCGGTACGCTCGACCTGTCGGTCGGGATCACCTACAATCCCCAATATTGGAAGATCACGCTGGCACCGGTGACCGGAAGTATGTATTTTGTGTTGAACGACTCGCTCTCTCGAAAAGGGGTCGGCAAAGTGGATGTGGGAAAACATTTCAAACCGATGGTGGGGCCTTCACTGAGGGTCGACTTCCAAAAAAAGTTTGCCAAAGACTTTATCGAATACCGGACGCAATTCTATACCTTTTATAATTTCACGCTTTCGCCCATGGCGCGCTGGGAAAACTGGCTCGATTTCTACATCACCAAGTGGATGAAAACCTCCTTTTATTGGTACCTGATCTACGACCGACACGAGACCAAACTGCCCAAATTGGCAGAGGGTAATTACCTGCAAATGAACTATTCGCTCGGGCTGGCGTTTACCTTTAATTATAAAAACAAGTAATGTCTATAATTCCGGGTCGATAGTTTGCGCGGTTTCATATCCTGCGTCGACCGACAGCTCGGCTCCGTTAGCCGCCGCCACGGCCAATTGGTCGCATCGGTTGTTGTACGGGTTGTCGGCATGGCCTTTGACCCAGACAAAGCGCACCTCGTGCGGGTCTGCCGCCGCAAGATAGGCGCGCCAGAGGTCTTCATTTTTCTTCCCCTTGAAATGGGTTCTGACCCACCCGGCGAGCCAACCTTTGGAAACGGCGTCGACCACGTATTTCGAGTCGGAATAGACCGTCACCCGACATCCGGAGAATTTCAATGCCCCCAAACCGGCGATGACCGCCTGCAGTTCCATCCGGTTGTTGGTCGTCAGGCGATAGCCCGCCGAAAGTTCCCGATAATGCCTGCCCGACATCAGCACCACGCCATAGCCCCCCTTGCCGGGGTTGCCCAGCGCCGAACCGTCGGTATAGATTGTGATTTCGTGCACGTCGCTTTGATTTTGATTGTCAAAGATAGGCAAAATCAACCAAAAGCGCATAAAAAAAGGGGCCGAAGCCCCTTTTCACACCACATAAAAACATAAAACCCTCTATCCGTTTTTAACAGTGACTTACGGATTTCTCCGTAACAACCAACCAAACCACGGGTAAGAACAGAATAAAAGGTTTCAATTAACCCATGACAAAGATGAGGGCTTTTCGACGTTTCATCACTGAACAGAGTGACCGAAATTATTTGATTTTTGACAGAATTTATTTTTTCGGCTTTTCGAGGCAACTTTTCCTTAACTAAAGCGCAATATAGTCCTTTTTTTCTACTAATAGCCAATAAACCTAAAGATTTGTCTTTCAGCCTTTGTTTTTTGATTGTTTTTAAAAAATTATAATTTCTCGGTCATCGAAATCATCTGAATCTAATCTGAATTTAATCAAATTTTAAAGTTCCCTAAAGTTTTGGAGAATATCCTTTCAGTTCCCGGTTCAATTGAAGGTGGAGACCGGCGGTCACGCGGTTCAACAGGGCGTGGAACGACGGCCCGTGGTTCTTTTCGCGGGTGTGGCACAACTCGTGCAGAATAACATAGTCAACCAGCCGGTCGGGCAAGGCCATGAGGTTGATGCTGAGCGAGATGGTATTGCGCGCCGAACAGCTTCCCCAGCGCGAAAGGGTGTTGCGAAACGAAAGCCCCTCATAGCGAAAGCCGTGGCTTTCAGCCAAATGGGCTACGCGCTCGGGCAGGATGCGATAGGCCTCCAGGCGGCGCGCCTCGGTGATCGCGCGGCGAATCACGGCCTGCGCCTGCGGATCGCTCACCGCAACGCCCTCGGGGAGTTTGACCACCATGCGCCCCCGGTCGATCCGGAAGCCCAACACCTCACCGGGAACAATTTCCAACTCGTGAAGCCTTGTAGCAAAGGGAGGTTGCAGGACGAGCGGCTCAACAGCGCGTCGACGGGCACGATCGCGCGCCTGCTCGATCCACTCGCGTTTGGACTCTGCGAAAGCCACCGCCTGTTGCAGGGAGTAACGCATGGGCAGGGTCAGCCGCACCTCGGTGGGGCGCACGGTAATCGACACCCGCCCCGCGCGCGCCGAACGCCGAACAGTCAGCTCGCCCAACAGGGGGTGATTGATCTTGGTATCCAACGGCTTACTTCAGGAGAATCTCGTTATTGCCTATCAACCTATCATCCATATAGATCGACACGGCGTATTTTCCGGCCACGATGCCCCCGCCGTTGTAAAAGACATTGACGGCCAAGTCCTGATTTTGGTAATCGACTTGCCGGAAGGCGGAATAGGTGATCCGCTCGCCGTCGACCTCGATCGTCTCGTTCGACGCATTGGCCAGCACATAGCCGTCCGGGGCAATGATGCGAACATAGATGTCTCTCGACCCCGGTTCAGCCAACTCGTTGGCCGTCAGTACCAAATCGGCGCGCAGACGAGCCGCTCGGCTGGCGCGGGTCACCTCCCGGTCGTTGTTATTGAGTGCCAACAGCTGAATGTCGCGCGCCAAAATCATTGCCCCCTGCCGCACCTTGATGTCCAATTCCTCTGCCCGTTCCTCGGCGGTCTCGGCGCGCAATTGGAGGGTCGAGGCCTGTCGCCGGTACTCCACATTTTCGCGCTGGAGGCTCTGTGCCAGCGTGTTCAGCGAGTCGATCTGGCGCACATACCCCTGCATAATCAGCCGCAGTGACCCCAATTCGCCCTCGTATTGCCGAATCTTGGCCGCATTCCAATTGCGCTCCTGCCGCAGGCGATCCATCAGCGAATCGGCCTTCAGGCGTTCGACCTCCAAGTGGGCGTTGATCGTGTCGTTCTCGCTTTGCAGGCCGTCGAAATCGGTCATCATCACCGATAGGCGGCTCACCAGCGTGTCGCGTTGTTCGGTCAGGATCGAGCGGCTCTCCTTGAGCGTGCGAATTTGCAAAATGTACGAGACGGTCAGGGCGGCCAACACCACACCCAGCACAATGACTATTGTTTTATACCCTTTCAGGCGTTTTTCCATCGGGTTTTGTTCTTCCATAGTTCTTTCTATTTGCGTTCTTAAATACAAATATAGTGCTTTTTTAATATCTTTGCCAGCACAAACACGACTATAAAAAGGATATGGAAAAAATGACGATCGGGTTTGCCAGCGACCACGCGGGCTATGAGCTGAAAGAGAAGCTGGTGCAGTATATCATGGAGAAAGGGTATCCCGTGCGCGATTTCGGGGCTTTCTCGTCGGAAAGTTCGGATTATCCGGATTATGCCCATCCGCTGGCCGAGGCCATCGTGAGCGGCGAGGTCCATTGTGGGATCACCATCTGCTGGACCGGCAACGGGATCAACATGGTCATGAACCGCCACGCGGGGGTACGCAGTGCGATCTGTCTGTGCGAGGAGATGGCCTACCTGACCCGCCACCACAACGACGCCAACAGCTGTTCGCTGGCCGCCAAATACACCGAGCCGGAAAAGGCGCAAGCCATCATCGACGTATTTTTGGCCGAAGGCTTCGACGGAGGCCGACACCTGCGCCGGGTTGAAAAAATTGAACTGAAATAGGGACAATCTATCGCATTTTATTCAAAAGTTTGAATAACTTTGTGTATTGTCAAATTTCGAATCGTTCAACTTAACCTAAAACACAAATAAAACAGATGAGAGCACTTTTATTGGCCGGACTGCTGATGATCGGCATGAACGCAATGGCACAACAACCAGACCCCAATTTCCACATTTACCTCTGCTTCGGACAGTCGAACATGGAGGGTAACGCCCGGATCGAAGAACAGGACAGAGCCTATGTCGACCCCCGTTTCCAAGTGTTATCCGCTGTCGATTACCCGAGTACCGGACGGGTACAAGGCCAATGGTACACGGCCTATCCGCCGCTGGCGCGCGAAAACACAAATCTGACCCCGGTCGATTACTTTGGACGCACGCTGGTGCAGAACCTGCCGGAAGATGTCCGCGTGGGGATTGTCATGGTGGCTATCGGCGGTTGTAAGATCGAGCTGTTCGACAAGAACGAAGCCGAAGCCTATATTGCCACCGCTCCGGATTGGATGAAAGGGATGATCGAGGCCTATGGCGGAGACCCCTATGGCCGTCTGGTCGAGCTGGCCAAAATCGCACAACAATCGGGCGTAATCAAAGGCATCCTGTTGCATCAGGGCGAATCGAACACGGGCGAGGTTGAATGGCCGGCCAAAGTGAAAACGGTCTATGACAACCTGTTGAGCGACCTCGGCCTCGAAGCCGATTCCGTGCCCCTGTTGGCCGGCGAAGTGGTGGCGGCCGATCAGGGCGGCGTTTGCGCCAGCATGAACCCGATCATCGACACCCTGCCGCAGACCATCCCCAACTCGTTCGTCATCCCGGCCAGCAGTTGCCTCGACGGATGGGATAACCTCCACTTCTCCGCCGCCGGTTACCGCCAGCTGGGCCGGAGATATGGAGCACAGATGCTGTCGATCTTGGGATACTAACCTGACCTTCAAGCATAACAAAGAGCGCGGAACCTTGACGGGTTCCGCGCTCTTTGTTCTTTGCGGGAACTGTTCTTAGAGAACCATCGCGCCCGCCTTTGACTGCCGCTTTTAGAAAGCGGCGCAAATCGTCGCCTTTTGTAAAAGGCGACACCGAAAACTTTTGTGCTTTGGCTTGCAGGTCAAAAAATTCCCTGCGGGAACAATCCACTTGTCCAAGACACCCCTTAGCTTTCACGCAAGCGTGAGCTGGGGTGTCTCGGACAAGTGGCATTCATCTCCTGCGGAGTGAATGTTTTCGCCCTGAAAAACCAATTTGCACCAAAATATCCTCCTTAAAACCCACTCTGCCTCCTATCGTTCCGCTTCCCCGCCTCCTCGTTGCTTTCCGTTCCGCACAACCGCGCATTCTCTTCTCTCCTCCGTACTCTTTTCTTTCTCCTTCTCCTCCCCCCCCTTCTGCCGCACCTTCCCCTCCCTCCCCCCGCCGCGCGAAACGGGGGGGGGGGGGGGGGGGGGCTGGGGCGGTTAT
>JAISHQ010000008.1 GCA_031262465.1 Rikenellaceae bacterium | reverse complement strand
TAAAAATATGTCTGAATTTAACTATCAGGAGCCGTTTCCGATGTCGGAGGATACCACGGAGTATCGTTTGCTGACCAAAGAGTATGTTTCTGTCGTGGAGTGCGACGGGCGCAAGGTGTTGAAAATCGACCCCCGGGGGTTGGAGTTGCTCTCTCGTGAGGCGTTCAACGACGTGTCGTTCTACCTGCGGGCGGCGCATTTGAAGCAATTGGCTTCGATTCTCGACGATCCGGAGGCCTCGGACAACGACAAATTCGTGGCCTACACCATGTTGGTCAATCAGGCCGTGGCCGCCGAGGGGCTGTTGCCCACCTGTCAGGATACGGGGACGGCCATTGCCATCGGGATGAAGGGCGAGAATGTCTACACCGGCGCCAACGATGCACAGGCCCTCTCCAAAGGGGTGTATGAAACCTACAAGGAGCGCAACCTGCGCTATTCGATGGTCGTTCCGCTGACTATGACCGAGGAGAAAAACAGCGGCACGAACCTGCCGGCACAGATCGACCTCTACGCCGTGTCGGGCGACGCCTATAAATTCCTTTTCATCACCAAAGGGGGTGGGTCGGCCAATAAAACCTTTCTGTATCAGCAGACTAAAGCCCTGCTGACCGAGGCCAACCTGACCAATTTCATCCGCCAGCACATCGGCGACTTGGGCACATCGGCCTGCCCGCCCTACCACTTGGCCATTGTCGTGGGGGGTACCTCCGCCGAAGCCAACCTGACGGCGGTCAAAAAGGCCTCCGCCGGGTATTACGACCACCTGCCCACCTCGGGCAACGAGGGCGGACGGGCGTTCCGCGACTTGGAATGGGAAGAGCGCGTGAAGAAGATCGCCCAAGAGAGTGGCATCGGCGCGCAATTCGGGGGCAAATATTTGGTTCACGACGTGCGGGTGATCCGCCTGCCTCGCCACGCGGCCTCATGCCCGGTGGGAATGGGGGTCAGTTGCAGTGCCGACCGGAACATCAAGGGCAAAATTACAGCCGACGGCATCTTCCTCGAACAGCTTGAAAAGAACCCCGCCCGTTTTCTGCCCACCACCGCGCCGAACATGAAACCGGCAGTGGAGATCGACCTCGACATGGGCATGGAGGCCGTTCGGAAGGAGCTGACGAAATACCCGATCAAAACGCGCCTCAACATCAAGGGGACGATGATCGTGGCGCGCGACATGGCCCACGCCCGCATCAAGGAGATGATGGACAACGGCGAGCCGATGCCCGAATACCTGAAAAAACACCCGGTCTATTACGCCGGCCCGGCCAAAACCCCGACAGGGTACGCCTCGGGCAGTTTCGGCCCGACCACAGCAGGGCGGATGGACCCATACGTCGACTTTTTCCAGTCGCACGGCGGCTCGATGGTCATGGTGGCCAAAGGCAACCGCACCCAGCAGGTGACCGATGCGTGCCAGAAATACGGCGGCTTCTACCTCGGCTCGATCGGCGGCCCGGCGGCCATTTTGGCCAAGGACAGCATCAAATCAGTCGAAGTCATCGACTTCCCGGAACTCGGCATGGAGGCCGTGCGCAAAATCTATGTCGAAAACTTCCCGGCCTTTATCATCGTCGACGACAAAGGAAACGACTTTTTTGCCGAGATACAGCATTAGTTTTTCAGCCTTTGACTGCCGCTTTACTTGAACTGTTCTTAGAGAACCATCGCGCCTTTTTGTAAAAAGGCGCCCTAAAAACTTTTGTGCTTGGGCTTGCAGGGAGATCATTCCTTTCGGAACTTCATCTTGCTTTCCATGTCCCCTGCCCCTCAAACAAGTTTGGGGCGGGACATGAAAAACAAGACGCATTCGCCCGAGGGGCGAATGTGATCGCCCTGAAAAAACATTCTGCAACAGCGTATTAAGGTTTTACGTTTAAAACAAAAAGTTATGAGTTTAGGAAACTTAGAACAACAGATTAACGACGGAATTAAGGCGGCGATGCTGGCCAAGGAGAAGACCCGGTTGGAGTCGTTGCGGGCGATCAAGGCGGCTATCTTGCTGGAGAAGAGCAAGGACGGCGCGGAGAGCCTTTCGGATCAGGCGGTTGTCAAGCTGATCCAGAAGCTGGTTAAACAACGGAAGGAGTCGGCTGAAATTTACGCCCAGCAGAACCGTCCGGAGCTGGCCGAGAACGAGTTGGCCGAGATGGCAGCCATGGAACCTTACCTGCCCAAACAGCTCACCGAGGCGGAGATCGAATCCGTTGTCCGCGAGGTGATCGCCCAAGTCGGAGCCTCCGGCCCGCAGGACATGGGCAAGGTGATGGGGGCGGCCAACAAGCAGTTGGCCGGGCAGGCCGACGGTCGCATGGTCTCCGAAATCGTCAAACGCTTGCTGAACTGAAATTGTTACTTTTGGCATTGCCCCAAAAGTAACCAAAAGGTCTATAAAATCACTCTTCGCGTGTAACTCCTCCCTTTTAGACCCCTATCGAGGCCTAACGGTCGTCAAACACCACACGCCTTGAGTGATTTTAGGGGTTCGGGCTTCGCCCGAATTGGAATCCCCAATCGGTTCGGAGAACCGACCTCGGCAGTGGGGTGAAAGGGGTGCTTTTGGCCGGTTTTGGCCGCGGTCAGGAGAACGAAACTGCAATTTCGTTCGACCGCGAGACAAAAGCGAAGACAAAAGTATTTCGAAACCCCGGCCGAAAACTTTTCTTTGCTACTTTCTTTTAGGATAATAGAAAGTAGAGGAAAGCTAATTCATCCGGAAGTTATAGGTGATCGTTCCGATTTGTGGGAAGGGGGCGGTTTCGTCGACGTTGAAGCGCGCCTGGCGTGCGGCGCGTTCGGCGGCGGCCACTAAGGTGGAGTTGGTGGTTGTGGAGCCGACCGAACGGAACGATGTCCGGGTAACCCGCCCTTGCTGGTCGACGTAGATTTCGATAATAATTCGTCCCTCTTCCCGAACGGTATAAGCCGGTGGGGGCAATTTACCAATAACAGATCGACCCGAAAGGTCAAGCATAGGACCATCATCGCCTATTCCGGTGCCCTCGTGATCTCCGGTCGGCGAGCCGGCGGGGTTGCCTTGATTGCCAGCACCGGCGGTTGTTCCTTCAGAAGAGGAGGTGCTGTTGACCGTGCGTCGGGGGAAGAGTGCCCGCTGGTCGACCTCTCGCGGCTGTTCGACGGGAGGTTCCGGGGTTTGGGTGGGGTTCACGGGCATCGCCGGGGCCTCTTCGGTCTCTTGGGTTTGCACCACATCGGCCGGGGTTTGTTGTGAGGCCGATTGCGAGGCCTCGGCGGCTTGGGCCATCTCGTCCGAGGCCGACAGGTCGGTCTCTCCCCAGCCGGTTTCGGTCGTGCCGAAATTAATCAGCAGGCCCTCGCTCTCGTTCTCGGTGACCGTGATCGTGAAGTGCAAAAACAGGATCAACAGCACCCACACCGCGACGTAAATCAGCGCGGCGATAGTGGCATAAATCCGGTTTTTCCGAAGCTCCTGATCCACGGCTTGCATTATTCTTCGGGACGTGTTACAAGGATAAATTCGTAGTTGTTCCGGGCGAAAATGTTGCGCACCTTTATCATCTCGCCGACCGGCACGCTCTCTTCGACCCGCAGGGCGATCATCGGTTCCTCCTCCCCGGCCATCCGTTCTTGCAGGCGGCTCTCCAACTGGTTGAAGGGGACGGGGGTTGTTTCGATGTAATAGTTCAGGTTTTTGTCGATGACCACCGAGGTGACGGCCTTTTCGCGGGTCTGGCTGTTGCTTTGGGGCAACAGCACCTTGATCGCGTTGGGGCTAATCATGGTGGTCAGCACGATGAAAAACACCAACAACAGAAAGATGAGGTCGGTCATCGACGACGGCGAAAACGAGGCGTCGACCCTTGAGTGTCGTTTGATTGCCATGAGCCGTCAGTTTTTAGCGTTTTTCAACCGGCTGGTTGAGGATGTCCATGAATGCCATGGAGTTGGCTTCCATTTGGAAGATGACTTTCTCGACCCGTGCCACCAAATAGTTGTACCCGAAATAGGTCGGGATACCGACGATCAGCCCGGCCACGGTGGTAATCATCGCCGTGTACATCCCGCTCGACAGCACCGACATCTCGACCCCGCCGGTGGTGGCCGACATATCCATAAAGGCCTGAACCAGACCGACAACCGTTCCCAAGAAGCCGATCATCGGGGCACCTCCGGAGATCGTCGCCAAGAACGGCAGTCCGCTTTCGAGCTTCGACACCTCCAAGTTGGCCACGTTTTCGATCGTGCTGTTGATGTCGCCCAGCGGGCGGCCAATGCGTTCGATCCCCTTTTCGATCATGCGGGCAATGGGCGTGTCGGTGTTGCGGCAGAGTTGGAGGGCGGCGTTGATCTTGCCGTCGTAGATATTTTCCTTGATCCGGTTGATGAAATTGTGGTCGTAATTGGTCGCCTTGCGGATGGCCATAAAACGCTCCACGAAGATAAAGATCGCGACCCCTCCCAAGATGGCCAGCACGATCACAAACGGCAGGGTCAACCCCGAAATCAGGTCGACAAAACGGATCGAAGCCGATTCTTCGGCGGCTTGTGCGCTGAGTTGGTCGATCAACTCGGACGTTTCCGGGACTTG
>JAISHQ010000047.1 GCA_031262465.1 Rikenellaceae bacterium | reverse complement strand
GCAAGAGCCCACAATCGAGGCCATAAGCCGTGCGGTGAAGAGCATCCGCGACAGCAAACTGCCCGACCCTCGGGTGACGGGCAATGCGGGGAGTTTCTTCAAAAACCCGATTGTCGATGAGGCAACGGCCCGTCGCCTCTCGGCAAAATATCCGCAGATGCCGATGTATCCGAGCGACCGAGAGGGGCAGGTGAAACTTGCCGCGGGGTGGATAATCGACTCGGCTGGGTGGAAAGGCCGCCAAATCGGGCGGGTGGGCATACACCCGCGTCAGGCTTTGATTGTGGTGAATCTGGGTGGTGCAACAGGGCGCGAGATAGTCGATTTTGCACGAATGGTACAGAGTGATGTGAGGGCGAAATTCGGCATTTCATTAGATACGGAAGTGAATATAGTATGAAGAATGAAAAAAATAAAAATGGAAAAATCCCCTCCTTCTGGAACCGAGCGCGAATGCGCGAGCTCACCGACCGAAGCAGGCATGTCGCGCGAAGCGCGGTGCCGAAAAGCGTTGAGGGGCGCCCAAAGGGCGGGGTGGTAGGTTTTTAGAGATTTTTATGAAAGACCTACCACCTCCCCCTTGTCTTTGACAAGGGTACTCCTCCTTCCCGAAGGAGGAGAATTTTAGGAATAATTCTTCATTCAATAAAGATAAGAGATATGTTATTGGATAGATTTAGGCATTATATTAAAGAGAACGAACTGCTCGAAGACGGCGACAGGGTGCTGTTGGCGGTGAGCGGCGGGGTGGACTCGATGGTGATGCTGTCGCTGTTTGCCGGGAGCGAGTGGCCGGCGGCGGTGGCACACTGCAATTTTCAGCTCCGTGGCGAAGAGGGCGACCAAGATACCGAATTGGTGAAACGCGAGGCCGAACGCTATGGCTTGGAGTGCTATACCCGCAACTTCGACACCAAAGAGGAGGCCGAACACACCGGTGAGTCGATTCAAATGGCCGCCCGCAGATTGCGATATGATTGGTTTGCCGAGCTATCCCGTGAGCACGGATACACGGCGATTGCCATTGCCCATCAGGCCGACGACTCTATTGAAACGTTCTTCATCAACCTGTTTCGCGGGACGGGCCTCAGAGGGCTGACCGGCATAAGCGTCACTCGTGGACGGATAATCCGCCCGCTGCTGTTTGCCACGCGGCACGAGATTACCGACTATGCACTGACCAATAAAATCGGCTACCGCGAGGACTCCTCCAACCGCTCGACCAAATATCTGCGCAACAAAATCCGCCTCGGATTAGTTCCGCGTCTGAGGGAAGTAAACCCCCGTTTCACCGACATTATGAGGCGAAATGTAGACCGCCTGACCCAGACCCAAACCTTTATTGACGCAGGCATAGGGCGAATCCGCACCGAAGTCGAGAGCCGAAAGGGCGACACGGTGACGATAGATACAGAGAAAATCGACCCCTCGTTCCCCGTCGGTTTTGTGATTTACGAGCTGCTCTCGTCGGGCTATGGTTTCAAGGGCGACGTGATTGACCAAATCACCTCGGTACTCGAAAAGGGGTGGTCGGGCAAACGTTTTTACTCGCGCGACCACGTGGCATATACCGACCGCGGGCGCATAATTATAGAGCCTGTCACGGCCGATGACCCGTGCGAGGTGAGTGTAGAAGAGAGGGCACACAAGGTCTATGCCGGTAATTCGGTATACCATCTGGAACATCTTGATATAGACCATATCGATACACTCTCGACACCCGAAAACGTTGTCCTCGTAGATGCCGACAGCCTCGCCTATCCGCTGGTGTTGAGGCGTTGGAGGGAGGGCGACCGCTTTGTGCCGATTGGGATGACGGGGAGCAAAAAAGTGAGCGACTATCTGGTCGATGCCAAAGTGTCGAGGCCCGAAAAACAGCGGCAGTTTGTGCTGGTAAACGGTGACGGTGAAGTTGTGTGGTTAGTGGGCAGGCGGTTGGACGATCGTTTCAAGATTACGCCCCAAACCGAAAATGTGCTGAAAATCATAAGGGAAATTTTGTAGATGGCCAAGAGCACAGTTAGATTCAAGGATAGCGTTGCAGCGTTTGAGCAGATTCGGGGGGATATTGCCGCCCGCCGGTTCGCACCCGTCTATCTGCTTATGGGTGAGGAGGGTTATTTTATCGACGAAGTGGCCGAAAGGCTTGCCGAAGACGTTTTGAGTGAAGCCGAAGCCGCATTCAACCGAATCATAGTTTACGGGCGTGATAGCGAGGTGGGTGCGATTATCAATCTGGCACGTCAGATGCCTATGATGGGTGCTTATCAACTTGTGATTGTGCGCGAGGCCCAGCAACTCGCCAAGATAGAAGAACTTTCGCTCTACACCGCCAACCCCTCGCCGACCACTATTTTGGTGGTATGCCACAAAGGCAAAAACATCGACAAACGCTCCCAGCTCTACAAACACGCCGTGGCCAAAGGGGCGGTACTCGAAGCGGTGAAGCCCTATGACAACGAGATTCGCCAATGGTTGGGCGATTTCATAGGTCGCCGAGGGCTCAAAGCCGATGTCAAAGCCATCGAGATGCTCACCGAACACCTCGGCTCTGATATTCAGAAGATTGCCAACGAGCTCCAAAAACTCGTGCTCTCGCTGCCGGCAGGGGTAAAAACCGTCACCCCCGAAGATGTGGAGCGCAACACGGGGTTCAGCAAGGATTTCAACAATTTCGAGTTGAACAAGGCGGTGGCAACTCGCTCTGAGGCGCGGGCACTGATGATAGCCGACCATTTTGCCCGCAACCCCAAGGAACACCCTCTGATTGTGACGATTATAACGCTGTTCGGGCAGTTAAAACAGATTTTTATTGTCAATTATTATCTGTGGCTCGCCCAGCGCAAGGGTCAGCCGATGCCCTCGGACAGCGACCTCGCGCGGGTGCTGAGCATATCGCCTTTCTTTGTGGGCGACGTGAAACAGGCTGCAAAAAATTACCCCAACAAAATCACTTTCAAGATTTTGGGACTGATCCGCGAGTACGATGCCAAGAGCAAGGGGATGAACAACGGCGGAATGAGTGACGGTGAACTGCTGCGGGAGTTGTTGCTCAAAATATTTGCAATCCGATGAGGTAAATACGAGAAAAAAGACCTACCACCCCGCCCTAACGGGCACCCCTCCTTCCAGAAGGAGGGGATTTTTTTTATTTTTTACTCTCTTTAAATTCACAAATCGACGATATTATCAACCCCTGATTGCAAAACACCTCTTTGTTCTCGAATCTTAAAACAGTTATGCCTGCAACTTTCGCAAGATATTCACTCCGAGCATTGTCATGCTCTTCTCTCTCTGTATTTATGTGCACTTGCCCATCAAGTTCAATCGCCAAACGAAGCTCGGGGCAGTAAAAATCTACTATATAGGGGCCAACACCTTGTTGCCTGCGGAATTTAAGCCCCTCGACCTGTCTGTTTTTGAGTACCGTCCACAAAACCGCTTCGGCGGATGTACCGCTATTTCGGAGCGATTTACGATTCCTTTTGGTCTCGCTGACATTCATCAGGTCTTTCATCATTTTTAACTTTTTTACCCTTCTTAAAGTCCCCTCCTTCCCCGAAGGAGGGGTGGCGCGCAAGCGACGGGGTGGTAGCTTTTTTATTTTTTTTACCTACCACCTCCCCCTCGCCTTTCGACTCGGGTACTCCTCCTTCAGGGAAGGAGGAGATTCTTTTTTATTTTTTCCTTTTGTCTTCTTTCTGTGTGGCCGGGCGGGGGTATCAGCCCCGCCCGGCCTGTGGTGTTTAGAGCTTAGCATTTATCTGCAAAAAGTCGATAAATGCCTCTGTTGTAAAATGAGATTATAAAACAGCAAGTATCCCAGCTGTCATTGTCAAAATCGCAACTCTACCAGATGTGGTGAGTACCCAGTGGTTGGCAGTTGTTGTTTGTGATGTAAGTTCGATATACCCTGCTTCGGTTGCGTCGGCACATTCGATGCGAATCACATCACCCACTTCAAAATTAGTGAGAACAGGAGCGATAGTGATCTTCGAGGAGGGAATACCGGCTACAACGTTGATCGGGAACACATTCAAATCATTGTTGGCCAGCTTGGCTTCGCTTTGCAGGGTGACAGCAGCGTTGATAGCAGCGACAGTTGCATTAGTAACCTGAACGGTCTCGGCCATATTAGTAGCATCTTGCCAGCCCGATACTTGCACATCGAAGGTTATTTTACCTTCTGTGAACCAACTTTCAAAGTCGATAACATAGAGATAGCGAAAACCCTTTTCCCATTCCAGTTTGTCGAAGTCACCGAAATTAACCGTGGCACTCTTACCCGATGCTATTGACGTTTCGAATGAACCGTTACTGTCTTTGTCCAAATCCAACGAATAGGTGAAGCTAAAAGTAGCTGTGCTCGAAGTGTTGAAGACCTGAGGCATCAGCATCAGGGCATTAGACAATGTAGTTCCGTTGCCAAGATCAACTTTGCTACTCGATGCTACCGAACCAGCTTCCAGCGTGGTTTTTGCACCACCATCGGGAACATAGACATAAGTTCCCGTCCCAGTGTGGCCAGTCCATACTCCATTTTTGAATGAATAAGAAGCTTGGTTGGTCACACCGGTAACAGTTATGTTGCTAATTGTGATTTTTACATAGGGCATCGCCACCACAGCAAAGTTTACTTGCGAAAGCAGGTGATCATAATTAAGATTAACGTGCGCATTCATTTGTGCCGGAACAGCATCTCCAATCAAGTCTACCTGATCTGAGGGGTCTGCTTCAATTGTGTAGGAGAAAGTCCAGTCGTCAGTGGTAGGTGTTCCCGTGACAGCTGGATAGGCCGAATAGTATCTCAGTGCAAAACCGGGATGTTCTTGATCTCCATTCGACACCACCCACTTGGATTCGCTACTATCCCATTTCAACTCGAATGCGGCTCCCTGTTGAGTTGCATCACCTGCTTTATAGGCATACACGTCGAGGTGAGCAGTACCACCCGAGGCAACTTCGGCCTTAAGGCCGTCAAGAGTAGTTTCACTGGCTCGGGTTTGTTTACCCAAAGCAGGACGGAACTGTATGGTACCGCCATCCGTTGTCAGGCTTTCGCCCGTTTCTTTTGCGCAACTTGCCGCCCCAAAGAGCATGGCACACATTGCGACTCCTAAAAAAAGTTTTTTCTTCATAAGGCTAAAAAAGGTTTGTTTGTTTGTTTGTTTGTTTGTTTGTTTTTGGTTGTTTTTGGTTGTTTGTACTATTTTAGTTTTTATCCTTTAGTCTCTCGTCTTTCCCTAAGGTGTTATCGGTACTGTAATCAACTCATCGTCGCTCCAATTGCCCACGCCGACACTCCCCTCGACAGGCTCGACAACCGGCAGTTCGAGATACAACTCCAGCGGTATTTCCAATTGATAGTGGATCGTTGCTCCGCTCTCGAAGTTGGCCTTTATCTCCTCGATAATGGGTTGCATCTGCTCGGTCACATCGAATGTCCACTCATGCTCCTCCCCATTCACAAGTATCATCTTGATGTAGACCTCGTACTTGTTGTCGGGCACATCCAACGGCGGCCCAAAAGTCACAAACCGGGGCGACTCGATGGTACCCGTGTCGTTATCCTGGTCGATCCACTTGCGGCTGTTGAGGTTGAAATGGTGAGTCACATAAAAGTGCGAGGGCAGGCGCGAAGCCATAAATGCCGACCCCACAAACCCATACAAGGCCGCACTGGCTCCCGCCGCACTCGATATGTTTTTGATCGTCACAACCACCTGAGCCTCGTAGGACAACGGCACGGGGGTCATCTGCATTTGGGCATAAACATAGTCCTCGGGCGTTTCGAGGCCGTTCTCGCCGTCCTTGTACTTCATATAGTAAGAACGCGATTCGTCGACCACCTGACTTTGAAGGGCCGAAGTGACGATTTCCATGTCGTTGCTGGCTATGTATTCGTCCTGTGAACGAGAGCCTAACCGCGAGTTGAGTGATCCCTCTTTGGTCATCACCTCGAAAGTTTCGAGCCGGTCGGTACCCCTAAACTTCAGCCCGTCCAAGTGAGTGTCGTCGGGCGAGTACATCAACCCGTTGAACAGCAACACATCGTAGGTGCTCTCGGTGACCGGTATCTCGACCTTGTCGGGCGAGTAGAAATACTCCTTCACAGCCCCTCCCTCGCTATCGAAAGCCACAGCCGTGGCATTCATCGTCATATCGGCAACCCCGAGCGACGGCATCCAGTCGCCCTCGACTTCGAGCACAGGCCCCGACAGCACATAAAGGTCGCGTTGGTCGGTACAACCCGCCAAGCCAAACATTATGGTCATTCCTACCACAATATGTAAAATACTAAAATTCAAATAGTTATCACCTATTCTTTGTTCCAATCAACCACACCAAGTTAGCCCTCAACATGGTGGGCAGCAGCCTTGTTGCGTTGTAGCGGGTTTCGGTCCACATCAAGTGCCCGTCCTGCGGGCGGTCGTAGTACCTCACCTCGGGTGTCCACACTGCACCCACCAGCGCCGACACATCCAAATTCAACTTGTCGGTCAGCCGCCACGAGTATCCCCCGCTCACCCCCGCCGACCAATAGCCGTCGCCCTGATAGCCTCCACCCCACTGGATATCAAAGCGACTGCAGTATGTGGTGTACACACCAACGTTCCACCCCGTCAGTATATTGTTCACAGGTCGAAACCAGTACCTTCCCTCGATGGTGCCTTGCAGCGTTTGCAGGGCATAGAGGTTGGCGATGCGGGTGTAGGCCCAAGCAAAATCGCCACCCACCGAAATCCGGTCGTTTATCAACACGTCAACGCCTATATTCGGCCCTCCCACCGCATCCAGCAACAAGTTGGTGCGCAGGGCAAAGGGCGGAAACTCCACTCGCCGTGCCGGCTCGATTACCACCACCGGCTCGGGCTCAATCACGATCACTTGCTCCGACTCCTTTTCCTCGACCTGAGGCTCAATCACTTGCTCCGGCTCCTGCAACTCGACCTCAGGCTCAATCACGGGCTGAGGTTGCGGCTCAGGGACGGGCGACATCTCTATTTCGATAGTCGTTGTGGCTCTACGCAACCTGCTCAACAAGTGGCTGTCGCGCAGGTAGGCAAAAGTCTTTCCACTGCCTATTGTCTTCAACTGCTGGCTCTTTGCCAAGTCGTCCAAAGCCTCATTTTGCAACATATCGAGCAACTGCTCACGCGCAGGCACCTTCACGTCGGCCTCGACCACCTCGACAAGCGCATTCCAATAATTCTCGACGATCGCGAGCCTCATCCGTCTCTCGTCGAAATCGGGGAAATGGGCCGTGATATAGGAGTAAATCGCAATGGCACGCCGCCCCGACAATCTGTAATTGTGCTCGGGGTTACCCTCGGGCGAGGCCGTTCCGGTGATTCGGATCGAGTCTATCTGCGAAACCATAGCCTCGTCGCCCAAAATCTCACCCAAGCGAGCCAAACTCGCCCCATTCTCCATATAAGTGCTGTCGATCACCGACTTGTCGAGCCGAAACAAAATGGGGATGCTGGTGGTCACCTCACACGAATCCTTTGCCACGCTACCTGTGTGGTTCTCGGTTGCACCAACCGAGAACCACACCATTGACATCACGAGGCAAAGAAAAGCTCTGTCTCTATGTTTCGTTATGAATTTCACTCTAAATTATTTCCCAAACTTCCCCAAAGTAGTTATATTTTAATTTTATTTGCAAATATAGTACAAATATTTTATTTTACTTCAGTATCATAAATTACGCCAAAACAGCTTTTTGATTAGGATTAACAGTAAAAATAGGACAATAAGATATTGATTTTTCTCTTTTTTCGAAGACCTGGTTTTAGATCAACAACAACAACAACAAAAAAAAAAAAAAGTCGCTCTTTCGAGCGACCTTTTTTTTACGTTATTCAAAAAAATTACTTATTCATCTTGAGCGTGTGCCCTTCCCAGCCGCTAATCCACGAGTGGTAGTCGGTGTCGGTGAAGAGCGGTGCGGTGCGGATGGTGGTATCCACGTCGGGTTTGCCCCGGAAGAACTTGTCGACAAAGGCCGTAATGGCCGTCTGTTGGCTCTCGGTGGTCATGCAGTGGGGATGATCCGGCGAGAAGTCGAAGCCCAACCGATCGGGGACACCCATCGCCTCCCACACTTGCAGGGCCGCCATGGTCGAGATGTAGCCCGATTCGTCGGCCAGCCACGCATAGTCGGGGTTGCCGAGGATCAAGACCGGACGGGGTGCGATCAGGGCGATCAGCTCGTGGTGGTCGTAAGGCAGTTTGTCGGCCTGTCCGTTGAAATTGTCGCGCAGGGCGGGCAGGAACCAGTCGTAATTCGTGTTGGCGATCTTTTCAACCTCGCCCAACGTGTCCGAAACGCGCCAAGCGTTGATGCCGCCGCCGCCAGACTCCTGCACAATGGTCAGGGCGATCCGTTCGTCGAGCGCGCCGCCGAAGAGTGCCATTTTACCAGCATAAGAACAGCCGCTGATGGCGATGCGGGAGATGTCAGCCTCCATCTGCTCCTGCACCAGTTCGAGGCCGTCAATGAGGCGACTGATGCCCCACGACCAAGCGGTGTAATTGCCCGAGGTGAGCAACTGCGGGTACATCCGATAGACCGATTTCTGTGGGTCACGCGGCCCCGAGTGGAGCGATACCTGATTGTGGACGAACGGGATTTGGATAAAATCGGTAAAGAGGTTCCGGGGCAGAGAGCCGGTCGGCATATTGATCCCGATGAAGACCGGATGAGGCCCATCGCCCGCAGGCATCACCACGCGGGAGCTGAGAATCACCGTGTCTCCGGCTTCGATCATAGTCACTGTCAGCACACTGTCGGCGTAAGTGGCCGTCAAATTGGCCGGTCGACCGGGTTTTTCGCCCAACTCATAATGTTCGAGTTCGGCGATGATTTCGGCGCGACGGCAGGGCCATTCGGAGAATTTTTCCACGCGGCCACTTCCGTCCGCCCAAGCAAACGGGTCGGGCAATAGGGGCACCGAGGGTAGTTCGCTAACACTCGGGAAAGCCACAGGGGGGCAATCGACCGCCGTGTTTTCGACCGAGTAAACCAGCGGAGGGGTTTGTGTCGGAGCGCATCCTGCCAAGCAAGCGGCGCACAGAATCAAGTAAAGTTTTTTCATAGGCGTAGTTTTATTAGTGGTTAGTGGTTAGTGGTTAGTAGTTTATTCTTTATACCAAGTCTTGTACAATAAGTAGCCTGCGGCATTTTTCTTCCCCATTTCGCGCTGTTCCGGGGGGAGGTCTTTGACCTTTTTGGCCGGGACACCCGCCCAGACGGTGTACGGCTCGATCTGCGTTCCGGCCAGCACCAACGAATTGGCACCCACAATGGCCCCCTCGCCGACCACCACATTGTCCAACAGCGTGGCTCCCATTCCGATCAGGCAAAAGTCTTCGACCTTCGCCCCGTGGATGTTGACGTTGTGCCCCACCGAGACATCGTTGCCGATCTCGACGATCGACCTTTTATATAGGGTATGCAACACGGCTCCGTCCTGAATGTTGACCCGGTCGCCGATGCGAATCGGGTTGACATCGCCGCGCAACACGGCGTTGTACCAAATACTGCAATCGCGCCCCACGACCACATCGCCCACCAAAACCGCCGTCTCTGCCAAAAAGGTATCCTCGCCGACCTGCGGAGTTATTCCATTTAATTCTCTAATATATGCCATTATTCCTCTTGCTTTGCTTCTCTCCAATATTCGTCCATCTCGGTCAGCGGGGTCTCGCGGAGGGTTTTACCGGCCTCGGCGCACCGCCTTTCGATATGATTGAAGCGGCGGATGAATTTCTTGTTACACGCCTCTAAGGCCGCCTCGGGATTAACCCCATACAAACGCGCGGCGTTAATCAGCGCGAACATCAGGTCGCCAAATTCGCTCTCCAACCGGGCGCGATCGCCCGAGCGAATCTCCGCGTCGACCTCGGCAATCTCCTCCTTGACCTTCGCCCAAACGTCCTCTTTTTTCTCCCAATCGAAGCCCACGGCGGCCACCTTTTCCTGAATCCGGTACGCCTTGACCAGCGGCGGCATCCCCTTGGGCACCCCCGACAGCACACCGCCCTTGCGGTCTTTCTCGCGCTGTTTGAGTGCCTCCCAATTGCGCGAGACCTGCCCGGAGTCGGCCACATCGACCGCGCCGAAAACGTGCGGGTGGCGGTAAATCAGCTTGTCGCAGAGCGAATTAGCCACATCGGCAATATCAAACTCCTTTTGTTCGTCGGCGATCTTGGCGTAAAAAACCACGTGTAACAGCAGGTCGCCCAACTCTTTTTGGATGTTGGCCATGTCCTTGTCGGCGATGGCATCGACCAGCTCGAAGGTCTCCTCGATCGTGTTGTTGCGCAACGACTCGAAGGTCTGCTCCCGATCCCACGGGCATTTGACCCGCAGCTCGTCCATCACCTCCAACAGCCGCTGGAACGCTTCTAATTTTCTGTTCATCACTTCGTTTAAAGTCCTTCCAATAAGCGTTTAATAACCACCTGCGCCGATATTTCGCGGTTGGCGGCCTCGGGGATCACGATCGACTGCGCGCTTTCGATCACGCCGTCGGTCACGATCATGTTGCGCCGCACCGGCAGGCAGTGCATGAAATAGGCGTTGTCGGTCAACAACATTTTGCCCTCGTCGACCGTCCACGACCGATCGGCATGAAGCACCTTGCCGTAATTGGGGTCGGTGTAGGCCGACCAATTTTTGGCATAGATAAAATCGGCCCCCTCGAACGCCTTTTGTTGGTCGTACTCCACTTGAGCCTTGCCGACAAATTCAGGAGCAAGCTCATAGCCCGGCGGGTGGGTAATCACAAAGTCGTAATCGGTCTCGTTCATCCACTCGGCAAACGAGTTGGCCACGGCCTGCGGCAGAACTTTCGGGTGGGGTGCCCAAGTGAGCACCACCTTGGGACGGGGACGCCGTTTGTACTCCTCAATGGTTATCAGGTCGGCGAAGCTCTGCAACGGGTGGCGGGTGGCGGCCTCCATGCTGAAGACCGGTCGGCCGGAATATTGGATAAATTGGTTGATGACCACCTCGCGATAGTCGTCCTCCTTGCTCTCGAAGCGGGCAAACGAGCGCACCCCGATCAGGTCGCAATAACAGCCCATGACAGGGATCGCCTCCAACAGGTGTTCGGTTTTGTCGCCGTCCATAATCACGCCGCGTTCGGTCTCCAACCGCCATGCGCCTTGGTTGACATCCAACACGATCACGTTCATCCCCAAGTTCATCCCCGCTTTTTGGGTGCTCAGCCGGGTACGCAGGCTCGAATTGAAAAAGACCATCAACAGGGTCTTGTTTTTGCCCAAGTGGCTGTATTGAAAGCGGTCTTTTTTGATCTCGAACGCCTCCTGCAACGCGCCCGCGAGGCCGCCCTCCAGATCGTGTACACTGATAAATTGTTTCATATTGTTGCTTAGAATGATAGTTTAATTCCAATGGTGCCGTTCATCCCCAATTCCCGATAGCGGTTAAAGGTGTAGAGCCGCTGATTGAGCAAGTTCTGCAACTGCACAAACACGCCGAACTGCCGGTTGATAAAATAATCGGCCCCGAATTGCAGGTCAACCTGCCCGGGCACAACGTGGGAGTGCAGGGCCGAGCCGTACTCTTCGTACATCGTGCGCTCGCCGACAAAGGCCAGACCGAGCGTCAAGTTGAGGCGGTCGCGATAGTGGTATGCGGCGGAAAAATCGGCCTTGATCGCGGGCAGTCCGCCGGGTGTTTCGTAATTTTCCGAGGAGTAGCCCGAATAGTTGAACGCCCCGGTCAGGGTCAGCGTATTGAGGATATTGGCCTGCAACTCGACCCCCACGCCGAAAACGGTCAGCGTGTCGACGAGCACACCGAATGCGTTGCCGAACGAGGAATACTCCTGCGTGTTGACCCAATAGAAATTATCCCTCAGCCGGTCATACCTCCCGTACACGTTGTACGAAAAACTGCCCAGCGTCCCTTTGACCCCCGCGCGGGCGCGGTAACTCACCGTGTTGGGCGCCCATGTCCCCGAAAAAGTATAGGGGTTCCGCTTCAGGAGTTCCCCGAAGCTGTTGTCGGTGATCGTGCTGTGCAGACCGAGATAGGGGGTCAGCTTCCCCGCCGAGAACTCTTTTTCGAGCGTCAATTGGGGCAGGAAGAGGGTTTGGGCCTGTTTTTCAGAGCCTTCGCCCTGCGTTGTGGTTGTCGACCCGAGACCCGCCGCCAACCGAAGCCGGAGGCCATTGCCGTCGAACCGAAAAGCAACTTCGCCCTGAACGATTTGGCTTTCAAAGCCTTTCAGGTTGTTTTGCCCGCCGGTCAGCGCGGCATCCCCGCCAATCGTGACCACCCCGCCCTGTCCGGCACGAAAGGCGACCTGCGCGGCACCGTCCCAACGCAGTTGGTCGTATTTGAACCGCTCGGCCACGTAGTCCATGCCTCCGGTGGCGCGGTATTGGAAGCGGTCGGGGTCGATGAAATCACTGCCCAGCGAGACTTTTGCGCTGGGGTTGTGGTAAAACTGCTTCAGCGCATTCTCCGACAGGTCGAAACGAGGCTGATCGGCCACCGGGCCAAAATAGCCATAGCGGTTGACGCTCTGAAAACCGTAATTAATGTCGGTGTTGACGATCAGCCGTTCGGCGGCTTTCCAATCGAGGAACGCCCCGGCCCGGTTATCGGTCGCTTGGGCCGACTCTTTGACCCGCATATCGTTTTCGATCTTGCCCCAACGCCCTCGGTGCGAGGCATAAGCGCCCACGTCGACCCGCTCGCTCAGTGGGCGGGCGTACCGCAGATCAGCCACAGACTGCAACGAGTAACCGGCACCGATTTTGGCGTAAAACGGCTGACGGATCGGCTGGTCGAGGGTCGTCATGCGCGCCGGGGTCAGCGGAGTGAGGGCAAAGCCCGACTCCAGCGGGCGGGGGGTAATTTGGTAATTGAACTGCGGGCGCATCTGCGTCGTGTCGGTCATATCGGGCAGGATGCTCATTTTCAAGGCGTTCTGCACCGAAGGCTCGTAAGCCCGCGTCACATCGACCTCGCGCTGAATCGTCGTTTGCGCCGCCGCACCGCTCGCCAAAAGGGCTAACGTGAGCGACAGTATGATGGGTTTATGTCTCATAATCCGTTGATTGCGTTTAATTTCTGACGAGCCTCCTCGACGATGCCGTCCTCCGGGTCGCCGTAACCGTCGACAATGCTCTGATAGGTCGCCTTAGCCTGAAAATCGTCGCCCCGGCTGAGGTAGATGTCGCCCAACAGCAGGAACGATTTGCCCAGCCAATATTGGTACGAGGTGTTGGTGTCCGAAAATTTGAAAATCTCCTGCTCCGCCTCGTCCGGATTTCCGGCCTCGAAGAGCAGTCGGGCCACCTGATACTGAGCCTCCGAGCCGTTGCGGCTCTTCGGGTTGGTGGCCGCCTGCCGGAAAGCCTCCAACGCCCGTGCCGGTTCGTTCTGCGCCAAATAGGCCTTGCCGAGAGCGTATTGGGTCTCCAAGCGAATTTCGTCGTTGACCGAAGCCGAAGCTAAGACATATTCAGCCGCCGAGAGGGTCTGCTCCGGCTGGTCGAGTTGTGTGATCGAGCGGATGTAGCCCAACAAAGCCTGTTCGACCGTGCCCCGCACCGTGGCCAGCTCGCTCAAGCGGCGGTACTGTGAGGCGGCGGCGGAATAATTCGCCTCCCCGTAGTTAATCGCCGCCGCTTTTTGCAGGGCGTTGAGCGTAAAGGGGCTGAATTTCATAGCAATCACCCGCTCGAACCCGGCCAATGCCTGGGCCGTCTCGCCCAACTGCAATTGGCTGTCGGCCACGTAATAGGTGGCGTTGGCCACGTAATTGCCCTGCGGGAATTGCGAAAGATAGGTCTGCATCAGCGGAAGCGAACGGCGCGCATCGCCTTGCAGTTGAATGCGTTCGGCCACGTGGAAGGTGAGCGAATCGCGCTCGATGGCGCTGACGTTGGTCTCCATCCCGGCCTGTTGGGCATAAGCGAAATAGCCCTGTGGGTCGTCGGCATCCATATAAAGGTTCTGAATCCCCAACATGGCATCTTTGGCCTGCGAGGCGTTGGGGTATTGGTCGACAACCTGTTTGTAGTATTTCATCGCCTCGTCGTTGCGCCCCATATTCTGATTTATCAACCCGAGGTCGATCAGCGCGTTGAGGTAGAACGACGATTCGGGGTACCGGCGGATGAAATCCTGCAAGGCAGTCGAGGCCTCGCTGAATTGCTCCTGTTTGCGGTAGGTGGCCCCCAATTCGTAGAGTGCCGCATCGGCGTATTCGCTCGTACCGGCATCGACAATCTGCCGCAAGGCGGTGATTTTCTGCGCCGTGCCGGTGCTCAGCCCCAAGGCAATGGCTCGTTGGAAGCGGGCGTAATCCGACTCGCGGTTGCCGATCGCGATCGCCCGGTCGTACTGCCGGATGGCGGCGGCGTAGTTGCGACCGAGGTATTCGATGTCGCCCAAGCGGTTATAGGTGTCGGCCTTCAGCTCGTCATCGGCGGAGTAAACCCCCTCGAAACGCTCGAACCACGTCTTGGCCTCCCGCAGGTTTTGCAGGTTGAAATAGCAATAGGCCAAGTTATATTGCGCCATCGTATTTTCGCGTTCGCCTTTGGGCGAGAGCACGATATAGTCCTGATACAAGGGAACAGCCCGCAGGTATTGCCCCTGCCGGTAATAGATTTCGGCCTGCCAGAATTTGGTCAGCGCGTTGTATTTGGCACTGAACCGGTTGGCCGAAGCGGTCTCCAACATCTCCCAGGCGCGGTCGTAATCGCCCTCCATGAAAAACTCCAACCCCCGGTAATAGGCGATCTTTTGGAGGGCGGCGCGAATTTCGTTGTCCGGGTTTTGGATTTGGGTCACCGCCTCGTAAGCCGCCGCGTAATTTTTGTTGTTCAGGTAAGCCGCCGACAGGAAGCTCCGCGCCTGATCGCGGTTCGGCGAGTCGGGAAACTCGGTCAGGAATTGGTTGATGGTCTGTATCGACTGGTTGAACATCCCGCCGCCCAATTCGTATTCAAGTTTGGCGAAGTTAAACATGGCCTCCTCCCGGATCGCCCGGTCGGCATCCAGCCGCATGGCCAACGAAAAGGCCTGTTTGGCGCGTTGCTTGTCGCCCAGGCGCAGACTCGCACTGCCGATGTGGAAGCTGGCGTTCTGCGCCAACCCGTCTTCGCCGACAGCCACCCGCCCCAAGTGGGCAATGGCCTGCTCGAAATCGCCGGTCATGTAGGCCGAATAGCCGATCAGGTACTCCTCCTCGCGGGTCAACGCCTCTCGCCTCTCGGCATAAGCGGTGAGGTAACGCAGGGCCTCCGGGTAATTTTGGAGGTGATACCACGACTCGCCGATCACGCGCAAAATCTCGGTCTGCCGCTCGGGCGTGGCCGAAGGCAGAATCTGTGGCCCAGAGGTGGTCACGGCTTGGTAATTCTTCTCTTTGAAGTCGATGTGCAACAGGTAAAAAGGAACGATCGGGCCATAGCTCCGGTTCTGTGACAGGGAGAGAAAACCGGCGCGGGCGGCCTCTAAGTTGTTGTTTTCGTAGTCGATATAGGCCTTGTAATAGGTAGCCGAAGGGCCATAAACCCGGTCGGTTCCCACCCCGTCAAACTCCTGCGCGGCGGCGGGATAGTCGTGGGTCATGAAATAGGCATAGCCCCGGTTGAACGACAATTCGCTCCGTCCGGTGGCCGAAAGTCCGTCGGAGTTGACCTGCGCAAATTGCTGCAAGGCGGCCTCATACTCCTGCCGCCCCTGATAGATGTTGCCTAAGGTCAGGTGCGCCGAATTGGCGTAAATCGTGGCCGGGTATCTCTCCAAAAAGGCCGTCAGCCGCTCCTCGGCATCGGCCCCGGCATTCTCTGCCGCGCAGGCCGACAGGTAATAGTCGAGCGACTCGGCATAGAGCGCGTTTTCGAGGCTTGCCGCCTCGCGAGCCTGTTCAAACTCTTTTTGCGCCGAGAGGTATTGCCCCGCGCGAAAGAGTTCAAGCCCTGTATCATAATGCGTTTTGAACGGATCGCTCCCCGGCTGTGCCACGGCCGCCGCCACGGCCAACCACCCGATCAACAGTGCGATTCCTCTTCGTATCTTTTTCATAGCCATTTTTCTTGCTCTTACAAGGTTCAAAGGTAGGAAAAAAACGCTACTTTTGCACCAACAAACAGAGAAACCTAAGAACCCCATGACACTCATCAAATCCATATCCGGCATCCGGGGCACCATCGGCGGCGGCGTTTCCGAGAACTTGACCCCGATCGACATCGTTAAATTTGCGGCGGCTTATGCCGATTGGTTGCGCGGGGCAGTGCCCACCGGGCGGCTCAAGGTGGTCGTTGGGCGCGATGCCCGTCCCTCGGGCGAGATGGTCGCGGGGCTGATCGTCTCCACGCTGTTGGGTTGCGGGGTCGATGTTGTCGATATCGGTTTGGCCTCCACGCCCACGACCGAATTGGCTGTAACAGGCTATGGTGCGCAAGGCGGGATCATCGTCACGGCCAGCCACAACCCCAAGCAATGGAACGCCCTGAAGCTCCTCAACGCCCGAGGCGAATTTCTGAACGATACTGAAGGCAAAAAAATATTGGCACTGGCCGAAGCCGAAGCCTTCGATTTTGCGCCGGTCGACGATTTGGGAGCCGTCGTGGAGCGGACGAATTACGACGAGGAGCACATCCGGGCGGTCTTGGAGCTTCCCTTTGTCGACGCAGAGGCCATCCGGCAGGCCAAATTTAAAGTCGTGGTCGATGCGGTCAACTCCGTCGGCGGGGTGGTTATCCCTCAGCTGTTGGCGGCGTTGGGGGTCGAGACCGTCTGCCTCAACTGCATCCCCGACGGGCAGTTTGCCCACAACCCCGAGCCGCTGGCCGAGAACCTGACCGAGATCGCCGCGCGTGTGGTGCAGGAAAAGACCGATCTGGGCATCGTGGTCGACCCCGATGTGGATCGGCTGGCGCTCATCAACGAGGACGGCACCATGTTCGGCGAAGAATATACGCTGGTCGCCGTGGCCGACTATGTGCTCTCGCAACAATCGGGGGCGACGGTCAGCAACCTCAGCTCGACCCGCGCCCTGCGCGACATCGCCCGCACGCACGGTGTTGCTTATGCGGCATCGGCGGTCGGCGAGGTCAACGTGGTGGCCAAAATGAAAGAGACCGGCGCTGTGATCGGCGGCGAGGGCAACGGCGGGGTGATCTACCCGGCCTCGCACTATGGCCGCGATGCCTTGGTGGGCGTGGCGCTGTTTCTGACCCTGTTGGCCAAATCGGGTAAGACCATGACTGCTCTTCGCGCCGGATACCCGCCCTATTTCATGAGCAAAAACAAGGTGCAACTGACCCCCGGAATGGATGTCGACGGGATACTCAGCGCTGTCAAACAACGCTATGCCGCCGAAGAGGTCACCGACATCGACGGCGTGAAGATCGACTTTGCCGACGGCTGGGTACACCTGCGCAAATCAAACACCGAACCGATCATCCGCCTGTACAGCGAAGGCACCACCCCCGCCGAAGCCGACCGCCTCGCCCAAGAGGTGATGGGGGAAATCAAACGGATAAGTTCTCAGAAATAGGTACTTACCGCAAACTCGAACTGGTCGATGAAGATGCGTTTGAAGGCCGAGAGGTTGTTCTGCTCGTAGAACAGGAGCATCGCTTTTTTATAGTCAATCGAATCGACCGTGCGGAACGAGATCGGGCAATAGTTGTTCGCGATCAGCTCGGCGTTGCTCACGATGCGCGCCGTGCGCTTGTTTCCGTCGTTAAACGGCTGGATGTAAGAGATTAACGCCAAGAGCAACAGGGCTTTATCGAAAACAGCGGTGCGGCGATTTACCAGCCGACAAACGCCCTCCAACGCCTCACGAATCTGAAATTCGTTCTCTAACGGGCGGTAATTTGTCCCGGTGATGCCCACACGGCGGGTGCGGATGTTGCGATCGACACCCAAATCCTGCACCAAAATTCCGTGGATGTTCTCGATTTTCGTCACGCTCAACGGCGTGAGGTAGTGCGGATTGTCGATGATATAATCCAACGCCTCTTTGTGGTTCAATAGCATCGTGGCCTCTTCAAGCGACTTTCCCTGCGCCGTCTGACGCTCCATGAGCAGGCGTTCGGTTTCGAGCAACGAATAGGTATTCCCCTCAATCTGAGACGATTTCCAACTCAAATCGACCGCCAACCGCTCCAACTCTTTTTTGTATTCCGCCGAAGTCAGTCGAGAAATATTTTGCAGAAACCGTTGCTGTGCGGTGGCGAGTTCAGCGTGTTCAGCGGGGGTAAATAAAGGCGCATCGGCCAATGTGTCAAGCAGTTCAAAGTTGTAGCCCGGCTTAATCGTTCGCTCGTCGATCTCCTTTTCAAAATAGGTTTCGAGGTCGACAGGTGCAAAAATATCATAAGTCGGCGAGAGGAAATAGCGCGTCCCCTTCTTCAGACCCTCCGCCACAAGTCCGTTTTCGGCCACCAATCCGGCCAAATCGCGCCGAAGAGTGGCTGGCGAAACGTCTACTCCAACCCCCGAGGCAATCTCCGAGGACGACGCGCCCGGATGCTCTCGGACATATTCGATAATTCGCTCTGTTCTACCGCTTTTCATGCTACGTTGACTTTTATCGCTCACAAATATATACATTTATCGTTCAAAATCGTTGCAAAATGAGCGATAAATGCAAAAATAATGAGCGATAAATGTTTTTTAGGGGGCTTCCAAAAATTCAAAAGACAAGGCTTGCGACCGAGGGAAAAGCGCAGTGTACTAAACGTACTCGAGCATTTTTCTAAGGGAGCGTAACGCAGTATTTTGGATTTTTCGAAGTCCCCGATAGGATTATTTTTTCAAAAACTCATTGATCTGCGTATTAATTTGTTGCATTCCCTTGTTGGAAGGGTGTCCGTTTTGCAGGTCGATGTCGACGATGTCGATACACCCCACCCCATAGCGGTCGCAAATGGTTTTGACCGACTCTTTGATTTCGTCCTTCAGGGAGGCGTTCAACAGGAAATAGATTTCGACGTTGATGTAACGATTGGTCATGAAGTCAAGCATATAAGCCATGGCCGGGCGAAATTGATACAACTCTTCCTTGCTCCACCCCTCGTATTTATAGTCGCCAATTGGGGCATTGGACCACGAGTCGTTGGTCGCTCCATAGATAAAGATGATGTCGGGCGAACCGAGGTTGTCCATGCGGGTGATGAACGAGCGGTCGGAAGAATCTACGCCGCCGTAGCCTGTGTTACAGATGGTTGAGCCGCCGAACGAGTTGTTGACACAAAGCCTGTACCCATGCTCTTTGATGAAGCGATGCCACCAAGTTTGAGTCGCCGAGGTCACATCGGTGTTGGTAAACGGGATGGTGGTGTAAAAAAGCGCGTTGGTGTCGGGCTGCATATACCCCTCGAAAGTGGAGTAAGAATCCCCGAGAATGGAGACCGATTTCGCGCTTTGGCCAAATCCGATCGTGCTGAGGCACAAGGCCGTCAAAATTAAAGCAATCTTTTTCATTTTTAGGGTGTGTTTAAGTATTTATATTACAGAGATTATTCCACTAATAATTGGCTGGCGATTTCGTCGCGTTTGGCTTTGCCGAGGAGGATTTCGACCAGAGCCAGCGCAAAATCGAGCGTCAGGCCGGGGCCTCGGCCGGTGATGACGTTGCCGTCGACCACCACGGGCTGTTCCGTGCGCAGGATCGCCCCTTCGAGGTACTCCTCAAAGCTGGGGTAACAGGTCGCCTCGCGCCCTTTCAGGATGCCCAATTGGCCGAACACCATCGGTGAGGCGCAGATGGCCGCCACTTTCTCGCCCCGGTCATAAAAGGCCTTGATCTCCTTTTTCAACCCCTCGTGGCTGTTGTAGGCCGTTGTCCCGCCGGGCAAAACGAGTAATTCCGCCGCCGGAAAGAGTACCTCCTCGAACAGCAGGTCGGCCGTGACGGGAACCCCGTGGCTCGCCACTACCTTTTTTTCGCCCGTCAGCGAGACCGTTTTTACGTTCAAACCCGCCCGGCGCAGGATGTCGACGGTGGCGATCGCCTCGATTTCTTCGAAGCCGGTAATCAAAAAGACAAATATCGTTTTCATATCGTTCTGTTTAAGTGTACAATACGCAAATATAGCAAATAACCCCGATTTTCTGTCGCAGAAATGTTGTTTAAAAAAGAAAAAGGTGTAAATTTGCACCCGTATTCGGGGTGTAGCACAGTTGGCTAGCGCGCCACGTTCGGGACGTGGAGGTCGGATGTTCGAGTCATCTCACCCCGACGCATCAAACCAGGCGGTTCAAAAGAACCGCCTGGTTTTGTTTTAACTCAAAACAAAGTTTCTACTTTCTTTTATCCTAAAAGAAAGTAGCAAAGAAAAGTTTTCGGCCGGGGTTTCGGAATGCCTTTGTCTGCGCTTTTGTCTCGCGGTCGAACGAAATTACAGTTTCGTTCGACTGACCGCGGCCAAAACCGGCCAAAAGCATCCCTTTCACCCCACTGCCGAGGTCGGGCTTCGCCCGAATGGGAATTTTTGTTTGTTTTTTAGGAGGTAGTTTCGGAGACGATCCCTCGGTTGTTTTTGCCGTCGATGAAGATGTAGAGGGGTTGGTCGAAGCGGACGCGGCGGACAAATTCGGTCTCTTCGACTGCCGGCATCGCGCCGAGGCGTTCCACATCGAAACGGCCATCGCCGATAAAGGGGTTGATCGTCATATAGCCCGCCCCGAACGAGGTCAAGTTCTGAAAAAAGTGGGTTCCCTGACTCGGATCGACCCGAAAATCTTCCAACCCGCTCTCGACAATCACCCGCGCCTGTGAAATGTGGCTCCATTTGATCGGGATGCCCAGCCACGGGTCGCTCGACCCCCAACGTCCCGGGCCGACCAAGACGTAATTGGCCCCTTCGTCCTTAAGCGCGGTGTTGAGCGTGTCGATCTCGCGGGCAATTTGTTCGGTATGTGCCGAGTCGAAGCAATCGGGCTTAACATAAACCACGTCGCGGATGCCCTCGATCAACCCCAATCCCAACGCCGAACGGGCGTAGATGAGCGCGTGGTCGGTGTCGACCTGCTCCCAATCGAGGGTGCAATCGCCCTGAGTGTCGACAATGGGGCGAATTTGCAGGAAATTGAAAATCCGTTCCTGGCCGTAAGGCACATCCATGTTGACAGCAAATTCCAGTTCGACCGGGCATTTCATTGCCTCGGCACCCAAGGCCAACAGGTCGGTCAGGATTTCGGCCAGCGGAAAAGTATCGTATTTGAGCACGTGGGCAAAGGTGATGACCTTGCGCCCCTCGTCGAACGAGCTGTCGGAAATCCGTTGGTTCTGCCTGTCCCACACCGAGGAGACGTACTTCATGTTGCGGAAATGGGCGGCCTTTTGGATGTCGATCCGCTGGAGGTTGACCGCGTCGTCGACCGAGGTTTTGAACTCTTCGGGCCTCAGGTTCAGGGCGTACATCTCCCGCTGGGTGTCGCGCAGGGCGAGTTCGGGGGTCGAGAGTTGCAGGACATTTTTCGGGTATTTGGGCGAAAAACGCAGGGTCAGCCCCCCGTCGACCACCAATTTCCCGAGGCCGAAGGCGATGTTGGCGATCCCATCTTCGGGCAACTCGTCGCCCAACGGGTAGAAGTTCAGCGACCGCGCCACGCCGGAGATGGTCGGGAAGAAATAGCCGTCGTCCTCCGT
>JAISHQ010000095.1 GCA_031262465.1 Rikenellaceae bacterium | reverse complement strand
CCTTCGCGCAACAGGCTTACGCCCTCTTCGTCCCACGGGTTGATGTCGCCCGGGGCAAAGGTGGTTTTGCTGGCATCGAGGGTCAACAGAGCCAGCCCATCGCGAAACGTGGGGATCATCGTGTACGACACCCACCCCGCATCGCTCGCCGGGCGCGAGGTTGCCCACAGTTTCGGGTCGGCCGGGGCGCGACTCAGGTCGAGTGTGCCATGCCCCAAGACGTTGCGCACCACCAGCTTATCGAATGTCACCCGAAACGGCGCGCCGTACTCGTTGACATCGAGATTGACCACAAAACCCACCTGCGTCAGGGCGTGGTTCATCGTAAACGGCACCACGCCGTCGGCCGTTTCGGCGGTCATGTCGGTTCGATTGGCCCACATCAGGTCGATCTGCTCGGTGATGGTCGCCGGGACGGTATAGTCGATCGTCGGCGTGCCGGCGGCGGCTGTGCTCTCGGGGGTGAGGTCAAAGGTGTGCTCCACGTCGATGTGGGGCGCATAAGCAAAGAACGAGAGCAGGTGGTTGTCGGTCGGCCAATATTTGCGGACACCCGAGTAAGTCCATGTCCCGTCGCCCGGCAGGTCGGTCACGGGCTTGTTGAGGAAATAGTCGGCGTGGAGCGCGGCAGACGACACCTCTTCAAAGTCGCCCGTGTGCGAATAGCCGAACACGCCGATCTTGCGCAGAGCCGTGACGGCCTCGCCCCGCGTGTCGGGCGATTGGGCGGCGGCATCGACAGCCGAGAGCACAATCTCCCTCCCCTGCCCCACTTCGGGCACAAGATCATCCCTTAGCGAACAACCGCTCAGGGCGATCGCGATCAGGCAGAGTACGTGTATTTTAGTCGTTTTCACCAACTTAATCGTTGTCAATAATCCAATTATGAATTATGAATTATGAATTATTTGTCTTTACTCGCCCTTGTTTTTTGCGCGGCGAAGCCCCCATTCTTAATTCATAATTTATAATTCATAATTCTGCAACTGCACTATCTCCTTTAATCAAGGGTAGGTAGTCCAGCGAGGGGGAGGCGATGGGTACGCCCAGGCCGTATTCTGCCCAGCGGCGGTCGACGAGGCGGATGGTTTCGGCATCCATGGTGACCGGGTTGGGCCACGGTCGGTTGAAGCCGTTGATGCCCGGGGCTTTGACCCGCGCGTCGAACAGCAGGCAGTCGCCGATGACGGCTGTGTCGCGCACCGCATCGCAGTGGGCACCCACCAGCCAAAGCAACCGGGCCGGGTCGGTCAACGGCACATCCGCATCGAACACCAACACAAACCGAATGCCCTGCACCCCGTGGCTTGTCAGCCAATCGGCAATCAGCTCCGAGAGCACCTCTGTTCCTGCTTCCGTTTTTACTCCTACCGCGAGCGTGCGCCAGTCGGGGGCAAATTGGGTCTGAACGGCGCAAATCTCTTCGGTCAGTCGCCAAGCCTCCGGCAGGTTCACTTCGTCCGGCGAGGCAGTGAGGCCTTCGGTCTCTTTCGAGGTGGCATCGATGGCGCATTTTCCGCCGAACCCCATCACCGGGGCCGTGTGGTCGAGCACGTCGAGCGGCCCTTTCGAGAAGATCACATCGCGGGGGATGACCACGTTTTCGATCGCCTGTTGCAAGGTCTGTGGATCATGTACGCTCTGTTCGGAGTCAATGATCGCGCAAAATTTGTTGAACATCATCTGCCCCGCGCCCCACAAGGCTCCGGCCGTTTTGAAGGCTTGGCCGGGGTAGGTTTTTTGGATGTTGACCAGCGCGATGTTGTGCATCACCCCGGCCGGAGGCAGGGTGAGTTCCCGAATTTCGGGTTGCACGGCCAGCCGAATCGGAGCCAAAAAAAGAGCCTCGGTCGCCTTACCTATATAAAGGTCTTCCTGCGGCGGAATCCCCACGATAGTCGCGGGATAGACAGCACCTCGGCGGTGGGTGATGGCCGTTACGTGAAAAATCGGGTACTCGTCCGGGAGTGAGTAGAACCCCGTGTGGTCGCCAAAGGGGCCTTCGACAGCTTTAGGCTCGGCGGGGTCGACATACCCCTCGATCACAAAGTCACAGTCGGCGGGCACCTCCAACTCGTTGGTCAGGCATTTGACCAATTCGACGGGTCGACGGCGGATATAACCGGCCAACAGGTATTCGTCGATGCCCTCGGGCAGGGGAGCGGTGGCGGAGTATGTATAGGCCGGGTCGCCCCCGAGGCAGACCGTCACCGGCATCCGCCGTCCGAGTGCGCGATAGGCCTCATAATGGCGGGCACCCGTTTTGTGCAGGTGCCAATGCATCCCGGTGGTGCGATCGGAAAACACCTGCATCCGGTACATTCCGACGTTGCGGATGCCCGTCTCGGGGTCGCAGGTGTGCACCAGCGGCAGGGTGATGAAACGCCCGCCGTCGTGCGGCCAGCAGGTCAGGATGGGCAGTTTCGAGAGGTCGGGTTCATTCATAACAACCTCCTGACACGCTCCCCTCCCCTTTTTTCGCCGGGGAAGCCACCGGGCGGCCTCGCCCAACAGGGGCACCATCTGAATTTTATCGCGCCACGACTTTTGGGGCGAGGTGACCTGCCCGAAAAGGTCGTAAAGGCGTTCTGCCAACTCCTCCAACCGCTCCACCCCCAACGCCAACGCGATGCGCCTGTCCGACCCGAATAGATTGGTCAGCACCGGGAAGCCCGTGCCCGTGTCGGTAAACAGCAGAGCCTTACCGCCGCCGGGCTGTTTAGACACGCGATCAGTGATCTCCGTCATCTCGCGAACGGAAGAGACCGGCACTGAGATCACGGCCAATTCGTCCGCCGCGCGCAGGGCTTGGATGTAGCTGTTGAGGTTTTTATACATGACTTAATGACCCTGTGCCGGGTTTATTCATCGTCTCGGTGAAATCCGATTCGTTGGCGGGGTTTTCCTGCGAGCGGCGGTTTGACCGAGAGGGCGGCGATGGCTTGATAGAGGTTGTCGATGTGCTTGCGGGTATCCTCCGACAGGTCGTTTACCGCTTCGAGGGTCTCCTCTCCGTCGCGCTTCAACACCTCGATCGTCGCCCGCAACTCGGCCAATTCTGCCGTGAGCGTCGAAGTGGTCGTAATGTAGTTCCGCATGGCAACAAAAGCGCGCATAATCGAACGATTGACCAAGATGGCCGTCTCGCTCCGCAAAACGCTCGAAAGCATAGCCACCCCAGTCTCGGTAAAGGCAAAAGGCGGATATTTGGAGAACTTCCCCCGACCGTCGGTTTCTAAGATCACAAATTGTGATCTTAATTTGACTCTCAGCGCATTATACTCGTCCGGCGTGATTTCAAACATGAAATCTTCGCCCTCGAATCGCGCTATGTTACGGCGAACGGCCTGCTTGAGCACACGAGTTTCGACCTGATACAACTGCGCCAAATCGAAGTCAAGCATCACCTGCCGACCCCGAATCTCGTATATCTTGCTCTGTATAACCTGTAAATCCATTGTTTTAGAGTCTGTTTAAAATTAGAACTCCTTCAACCGCAACGCATCGGGTTGATCCTCAGGCACCGAATCGGCCGGAATGGCTTGTGCCGGTTCTTCGCGGAACCGGCCGAATCCCTTCTGTACGCCTTCTTTGATCGCGCCCCACCGCAACACGGCTCCGATCAGCAGGAGAACGATCAGCGCGATCATCCATTTCTCCTGCGAGGAGAGTTTTTTCCACCTCTCACCCCAGACCGAAATCCTTACGAAAGAGACCTGCGAAGACCATTCTTTCCACCTCTTACCCCAAATCATAATACCTAATTTATAATTTACAAAAGCGTTAAACTCACCGCCATCACGGCCATACCGGCGATCAGGCCGTAAATTGACACGTGGTGTTCGCCATACTCCCGTGCGGCGGGCAACAGTTCGTCGAACGAGATGAAGACCATGATCCCGCCCACGGCGGCCAGCACACAGTTCATGAGCAGCGGCGACATGAAAGGCATCAGGATCAGCCAGCCGATCAGCGCGCCCAACGGCTCCGACATCCCCGACAGAAACGACCACAAAAAGGCTTTTTTACGGCTTCCCGTGGCATAATAGATCGGTACCGAGACGGCGATGCCCTCCGGGATGTTGTGAATGGCGATGGCCACGGCAATGGCGATCCCCAATTCGGGGTTTTCGAGCGTGGCGGCAAAGGTGGCCATTCCCTCGGGGAAGTTGTGGATGGTGATGGCCAGCGCGGTAATCAGCCCCGTCCGCATGAGTTTGCTTTTGACGGCGGGTTTTTGGTTCATCTCCTCCACCGAGCGCATCTCGTGGGGGTTCTCCTTGTCTGGAACCACCTTGTCGATGAGTGCCGCCAAGCAGATGCCCAAAAAGAAGGCCCCGACCGCCAGGCCTCCGCCCGCGTGCTTGCCGTAAAGCTCGGTCAGGCTCCCTTGAGCCGAGGCAAATAGCTCAACGAACGAGACATAGACCATCACCCCCGCCGAAAGCCCGAGGGAGAACGAGAGGAATTTCTTGTTGGTGTGGTTGGCAAAAAAGGCGATGGCGCTCCCGATCCCGGTCGCCAAACCGGCCAAAAGCGTCAAAAACGCGGCTAAAAGGAGGTGGTCGGTCATCCGAAAAAACGTTTAGTTGGTCTTGAACGGAAGCTCAACGGTCGCCAACTCCGCGTTGGCTTTTTCGATCTTTTGAGCCAATTCGCGTTTGAACAACTCCAATTTGGCGGCCAATTCAGGCTCGCCGGTGGCAAGGATTTGCGTGGCCAAAATGGCCGCATTGCGCGCACCGTCCAACGCGACAGTGGCCACCGGGATGCCCGAGGGCATTTGCAGGATCGACAGCACACTGTCCCACCCGTCCATCGAGTTCGACGATTTAATCGGCACCCCGATCACCGGCAGGATGGTCATGGCGGCCACCACGCCCGGCAGGTGCGCCGCGCCACCCGCGCCCGCGATGATCGCCTTGATGCCCCGCGAGGCGGCATTTTTGGCAAAATCCATCACCTGATCGGGGGTACGGTGTGCCGAGAGCGCGTTGATCTCGTAAGGGATTTCCATCTCGGCGAGGAATGCGGCGGCACCCTCCATGACCTTCAGGTCGGAGGTACTGCCCATGATGATGCTTATTTTCGGTTTCATAAGAGGAATGTATTATCTTTGCAAATGTAATAAATTACGAAATGAAACGAGTAACCCTGCACGATAAAACATTCGAGTGTACGATTCCCGAGGCCGAAATCTTGCGCCGGATCGACCTTTTGGCCGAGAAGCTCAACCGGCAGTGGCGGGGCGACGGGCAGGTTCCGCTCTTTGTGAGCGTGCTGAGCGGTGCTTTTCTATTCACGGCGGAGTTGCTGAAACGGCTCGATTTCACCTGCGAAGTGGCCTTCGTGAAGCTCTCCTCCTACCGGGGGACGCAATCGGCGGGCGAGGTGGCGCAAGTCATTGGCTTAGAGGGGCACACGGTCGCGGGTCGCGAGGTGATCGTGTTGGAGGACATCGTCGAAACCGGCAACACCGTTGAGGCCGTCCTGCGCCTGCTCGAACCGCTCCGCCCGGACAGCGTGGCCTTTGCCGTTCTGTTTTTCAAGCCGGAGGTCTACCACAAGTCCATAGCGATCGACCATTATGCCATGGAACTGCCCGCCGGGTTTATCGTCGGCTTTGGGTTGGATTACAATCAGTTAGGACGGAATCTACGGGATATTTATACATTAGTAGAAGGGAACTCCTAAAAATCCAAAATACTGCGTTACGCTCCCTCGCCAAAATGCTCGAGTACGTTTAGTACACTGCGCTTTTGTCTCGGTCGCAAGCCTTGTCTTTTGAATTTTTAGAAGCTCCCATTAATTTAGAGGAAAATGACAGACGAAATTTATG
>JAISHQ010000018.1 GCA_031262465.1 Rikenellaceae bacterium | reverse complement strand
GGGGTGATCGACTTCTACAATATGCGGCGGCGCGAGGTGCTGGGCAAAGAGCCGAATGCGGCGCACAGGGCGTTGGTCGAGCTGGAGCGGCATCCGGGCTTTGAGGTCGAGGTCATTACCCAAAACATCGACGACCTGCACGAGCGGGCGGGTTCGTCGCGCGTCACCCACCTGCACGGCGAGGTGCGCAAACTCCGCAGTTCGTGGGACGAATTGGCCACCGTTCCCATCGAGGGATGGGAACAGCAGTACGACACCCGCCACCCGGACGGGTCGCTGCTGAGGCCTTTTGTGGTCTTTTTCGGCGAGAGCGTGCCGATGCTCGCCCGCGCCATTGAAATCACGCGCACCGCCGACGTGATGATCGTCGTCGGCACTTCGTTGCAGGTCTATCCGGCGGCCTCGCTGGTGCATTACCTGCGCACGGGAACTCCGATTTACATCATCGACCCCTCGACCCCCAACACCGCCCTGCAGAACCTGCACGTCATCCCAAAACCCGCCTCGCTCGGCGTGCCGGAATTGGTTGAAAAACTGATTAGAGGCTGATCTCCCTATCGAAAATGGCAATCCACAAGGTGGTCGTTGATATAGCCGACGGCTTGCAGGTGGGCGTAACAGATGGTGGTGCCGAAAAATTTGAACCCGCGCCGTTTCATATCGCGCGCGATGATGTCCGATAGTGGGGTAGAAGTGGGAATTTCGGAGAGCGTCTGCCAATGATTGACAACCGGCTCACCGCCCGGCAGAAACGAGCGCAGGTAGTTGCAAAACGAGCCGAACTCGCGTTGTACTTCGATAAACGCCCGGGCGTTTGAGACTGCCGCGTTGACTTTCAGCCGATTGCGCACAATGCCCGAATCGGTTGTCAAAAGCCGCTCGACATCCTCATCCGTGAACGCCGCCACCCGCTCGACATCGAAATCGGCGAACGCCCGCCGATAATTTTCGCGTTTACGCAAAATGGTTATCCAACTCAGCCCCGCCTGTGCGCTCTCAAGCGTCAAGAACTCGAACATCGTGCGGTCGTCGGCCACCTCGCGCCCCCACTCCTTGTCGTGATAATCGCGATACAACGGGTCATCGCCGCACCAACCGCAACGTTTCGTCTCTGCCATTAGGTTAAATTCTAAAACTCTTTGGCTTTGGATGAGGCGGGATAGTCGAGGGTATAGTGCAGGCCGACGCTCTCTTTTTTCAGTTGTGCTTGTTTGATAATCAGGTAGGCCACGGCGATCATGTTGCGCAGTTCGCAGAGCTTTTGGCTCAGGGTCGAGGTCAGGTAGAGGTCTTCGGTCTCCTTGAAGATGATCTCCAGTCGCCGCCGGGCGCGATCAAGGCGCAAGTCCGAGCGCACGATGCCCACATAGTTGCTCATGATCTGTTGCATCTCCTTGTAATTCTGCGTGATAAGCACCATCTCTTCGGGGTGGGAGGTGCCTTCATAGTCCCAATCGGGAATGCCGTGTTCCCACCGCCCTTTGTCCAAATTTTCGATGACGTGAGCCGCCGCTTGGTCGGCATAGACAATGGCCTCGATCAATGAATTGGAGGCCAGCCGGTTGGCTCCGTGCAGGCCGGTGCAGGAGGTTTCGCCTAACGTGTAAAGCCGCTGAATGGTGGTCTGCCCGTTGAGGTCGACCTTCACCCCGCCGCACGAATAGTGGGCCGCCGGAACGACCGGAATCCACTCTTTGGTCAGGTCGATGCCGATCGAAAGGCATTTCTGATAGATGTTCGGGAAGTGGGCAATGATGTCCTCGGGGGCTTTGTGGGTCACGTCCAGATAGACATAATCGTACCCGTGAGCCTTCATCTCGTTGTCGATGGCTCGGGCGGTGATGTCGCGCGGGGCGAGCGACCCCATGGCGTGGTATTTCTGCATGAACTCCTTGCCGTCCGGTGTGCGCAGGATCGCCCCGAAACCGCGCATGGCCTCGCTAATCAGGTACGAGGGGCGTTCGCCGGGGTTGTAGAGCGAGGTGGGATGAAATTGGATGTACTCCATGTTCTCGATTTCGCCTTTGGCGCGGTGAACCATGGCGATGCCGTCTCCCGTCGAAACCGAGGGGTTGGTCGTCGTGTGGTAAATGTTGCCGATCCCGCCGGTCGAAAGCACTGTAAATTTGGCCAGCACGGTCATCACCTGCTGGTTTTTCTTGTCGAAAACATACGCCCCGTAACACTCTTTGTCCGGGGTCGATTTATGAATGAGTTTGCCTAAATGGTGTTGGGTCAAGAGTTCGACGGCAAAATGGTGCTCCAAAATCTCGATGTTGGGGTGACGTTTGGCACGTTGAACCAGACTGCGTTCGATCTCGAAACCGGTGTTGTCCTTGTGGTGCAGGATGCGGTGTTGGCTATGCCCCCCCTCGCGCGCTAACTCGTACCGGCCATTCGGCTCCTTGTCGAAGGTGACCCCCCACTGCACCAACTGCCGAATCTGGCTCGGCGCGTGGGTAACGACCAAGCGCACAGCCCGTTCGTCGCACTCGCCCGCGCCACAGATCAGCGTATCTTCGATGTGTTTTTCAAAGCTGTCCGGCGGATAGGTCACCGAGCTGATCCCCCCCTGGGCGTAGAGGGTGTTGCATTCGTTGATCTCGTCTTTGGTGACAATCAACACTTTGCCGTGTTCGGCGACCTTGAGCGCGAAGCTCAATCCGGCGATGCCGCTTCCGATGACCAAAAAGTCCGTTTCGCGATTCATTTCAATGTTAATTTATCCAGTTGGTCGATCCCGCCGGTGAAGACATTGCGGTCGAGGCCCCGGTTGTATCCTTGGGTGGTATAACTGTCGGTGTGTTGCCAAAATTGCCAATCGACCTCCGGAATCTCGCTGTAATTGGCGATCCAAAGGTGGTATTTTTTCGCCGGAAAATCCTCTTCGAGGTACTGTTTGTAGAAATTCGAGGAGCAATAGATAATCGGATCGACCCCGTACTCCCGCCGGATCTCCGTGCAAAAAGCGCGCATTTCTTCGACCATTTTCTCCTGACTTTTGAAAAAACGGTGCGGTTCGACATCCAACACGGGGTAGAGATTCCCCTTTTCTAACTGGGCGGTGCGGATAAAATTTTGGGCTTGCTCCTTGCCCGAAGTACGGTGGCCAAAAAAGTGATAGGCTCCCCACGGGATGCCCAACTCCGTGAGCTGCTTGCGATGACGGTCGTAGGAGGGGTCTTGGATCAGCGTGCCTTCGGTGGCCTTGAGGTAGACAAAATGAGGCCGATCGGCCTCGCAGAGCCGCTCCCAACGAATGCCTTGTTGGTGGCGGGAGACGTCGATCCCCCACACCTCATAGTCCGAGGCCGGGCGGTTGCGCTGGCCGCATCCAGTGAGCATCAGCCCAATCGCCACCGCCCACGCTGTCCGGTAAAGAATGTGTTTAATTACTTCCACGATAGAACAAAAGTAGTAAGAAAAATGAAAAGCGGTATGCTGTGGGAGCGGAAAAAGGTTACCTTTGACGCTTCAATCGGTACAAGGGCACATTGCCTTTTGTCAAAAAAAGAGTGGTATGAGTAGAAAAATGGGAAGATACGCCGGGTTGGCGTTGGGAATATGGAGCATCAGCGCGGTGTTGCGGGCCGAAGCGGTGCCGGAAGCGGCGGACGGCCTGAGCCTCTATAATTTGGATGCGGTGGTGGTGACGGCGACCCGCGCCCCGCTGTCGATCAAAGAAACCCCCGTTTTGACGCGGGTCATCTCTGCGCGGGAGATCGAGACCAGCGGCCTGCGCAACATTCAGGAGGTGTTGGAGAGCGAGTTGGCCGGGGTCGAATTTCATCAGGCGGGCTATGGCGAGTCGATGACCTTTCAGGGGTTGGATGCCCGTTACCTGCTCTTTTTGGTCGACGGCGAACGCATTGCCGGAGAGACTTATGGCAACATCGACTATGGACGCATTCCGTTGAACAACATCGAGCGGATCGAGATCGTGCGCGGGGCCTCGTCGGTGCTCTACGGCTCCAGCGCGATGGGGGCGGTGATTAACATCATCACCAAAACCCCCGAAAGCCCCGTGCGCATCGTCGCCTCGGGACGCTTCGGAACGCGCTATGAGAAAAACGACGCGCTGGTTGACGGCGTGAGTCGAAACACCCGGCTCGACATCCCCAACCTGACGGGCGACCTCTATGCCGGTTTCAATTTCGGCGCGTTGCAATCGCAAACCACCCTTTCGTACATCGGCACCGACGGTTATATGCTCTTCAGCACAGCCCCCGAAGTGCGTCATTATGCCGCGCTGAAAAACCTGATGAACCCGACAGAGGCTCCCCTGACCGACATCACTTACGAGGCTCCGATCGACGAATTGGGGCTGAGCGTCAGCGGCCAGCGCAACCAAAGCATCACCCAGCGGTTGGATTACACCCTCGATCCGCGCTGGAAAGTTTATGCCAAAGGGGGCTATTTTCAGAAAAGCGTTTTCGCTTTCCCGTCGAGCCAGACCAACGCCGGTGATGCGGCCGATATTTATACGTGGGAAACCTATAATTCGTACAATTGGCAGGGCGGAATTGAGTTTGCGCCCAACGAAAACCACCAATTTACGCTCTCTTACAACGGCGACCTATCCCTGCGCGAGAAGGACTCCCTGCAATTCTTTGTGCCCAAGCAAAAGCACTTGGTTCAAAATCCGCGCCTGCTCTATACGGGGCGTTTGGGCGAGTACAACCGCCTGACAGCCGGTGTGGAGTACGTCGGCGAACAGCTCAATTACGACCTGAGCCGATACGGTTACGCCGATCGGCGCGACCTGAAAACGGCCTCGGCCTACATTCAGGACGAAATCCTCATCGGCCTGCCGCTGAGCTTTTCGGCGGGCATCCGGGGCGATTACAGCAACCGTTTCGGCTGGAATTTCACTCCCCGGGTCTCGGGTAAATACGCGGTGGGCGATTACAGCCTGCGGGTCAACTACTCCGAGGGGTACCGTAACCCGACCCTGAAGGAGCTTTACATGAATTTCCTGATCCCCACGGGGACGGTGACCATCGTCGGCAACCCCGAGCTGAAACCCGAATACAACCGCTATCTTTCGGTGGCCGCCGAGTACATCAACGGCTTTACCCAAATCTCTCTGTCGGGCTACACCAGCTGGTTCCGCGACAAGATCGACGTGCGGGAGGTGGTCGAAGGGCGCACAACTAAGTTGGTTTACAACAACATCGACAAAAGCCGTTACACCGGGCTGGAGCTGATGGCGCGCACGCGCCTTTTCCCCGGCTTTTTTGTGATGGGAAATTACAATTACGTCCATCAAATGGAAGCGGGCAACACCGCCTCGCAACAATACATCTACCCCAGCCCTCACACGGCGACCCTCCAATTGGATTACCGTTTCATGGGCGGCGAGCGCGAATACGGGGTGCGCCTTTCCGGGCGGTACATCGGCGAAAAAGAGTACTCGGTGGCTTACAGCGCGCCGTTGCGCCTGCCGGACTATCCCGGCAAACTGCTCATGGGAGCCTACACGGCCAGCCACGAGGCCTATACGCTGTGGAACCTGAGTGCGTCGGCCCAGCTGACCGAAAACCTGCTCCTGCAAGCCGGGATTGACAACCTGTTGGACTACCGCGCACCGGTGATTGATTTCAATGCCTCGATGTCGGCTGGCCGCAACGGATTTGTCAAGCTGGTCTTCAGTTTTGAATAGTTAGAGCTGCTCTAATTCGCTCTTCCCTGCCTTTTTGTCAGCGATTCTGACACAAAAGTGACAAAGCACACGCTTTGTCACTTTTTTTATCCCCCTTTTTCCGTTGGCATAAAGATTGATTAATGGAATTTCGAAATTGAAATTAAAAACTTAAAAATAAAACGAACATGGCAAAAATTATTGGCATTGACTTGGGAACGACCAACTCTTGCGTCGCCGTTATGGAAGGCAACGAACCGGTCGTGATTACAAACAGCGAAGGGCATCGGACGACCCCGTCGATCGTGGCCTTTACCGACAACGGCGAACGAAAAGTGGGCGACCCGGCCAAACGGCAGGCGATCACCAACCCCAAACGGACGATCTCTTCGATCAAACGTTTCATGGGCGAGAGCTACGATCAGGTGACCAAAGAGATCGGCCGCGTCTCCTACGAGGTGGTGCGGGGCGACAACAACACCCCCCGGGTGGTGATCGACGGTCGCCAATACACCCCGCAGGAAATCTCGGCCATGATCCTGCAAAAGATGAAAAAAACGGCCGAAGACTTTTTGGGTCAGGAGGTGCGCGAGGCGGTCATCACCGTGCCCGCTTACTTCTCCGACTCGCAACGTCAGGCCACCAAAGAGGCCGGTGAAATTGCCGGGCTGAAGGTGGCGCGTATCATCAACGAACCGACTGCGGCCGCGCTGGCTTATGGGCTGGACAAGGCCAACAAGGATATGAAGATCGCCGTCTATGACTTGGGGGGAGGTACGTTCGATATTTCGATCTTGGAGTTGGGCGACGGCGTTTTCGAGGTAAAATCGACCAACGGCGATACCCACTTGGGGGGCGACGACTTCGACCACGTCATCATCGACTGGATGGCCGATGAGTTCAAAAACCAACACAATGTCGACCTGCGCAAAGACCCGATGGCTCTGCAACGGCTCAAAGAGGCGGCTGAAAAGGCGAAAATCGAGCTTTCGAGTTCGACCAGCGCAGAGATCAACCTGCCCTACATCATGCCGATCGACGGCATTCCGCAACACTTGGTGCTCTCGCTGAGCCGCGCCAAATTCGAGCAGTTGGCCGACAAGCTGATCCGGGCGACCATCGAACCGTGCCGTCAGGCGCTGAAAGATGCCGGTATGAGTGCCAGCGATGTCGACGAAGTGATCTTGGTCGGTGGGTCGACCCGTATCCCGGCGATCCAGAAAGTGGTCGAAGACTTCTTCGGCAAGACCCCGTCGAAGGGCGTGAACCCGGACGAAGTGGTGGCCATCGGTGCCGCTATTCAGGGCGGTGTGCTGACCGGTGAGGTGAAAGACGTGCTCTTGTTGGACGTAACCCCGCTTTCGCTGGGTATCGAGACGTTGGGTGGCGTATTTACCCGCCTGATCGACGCCAACACGACCATCCCGACCCGCAAATCGGAAACGTTCTCCACGGCGGCTGACAACCAGCCTTCGGTCGAAATCCACATCTTGCAGGGCGAACGCCCCATGGCTCGCGACAACAAGACCATTGGCCGCTTCCACTTGGACGGCATTCCCGCCGCACCGCGCGGTGTGCCGCAGGTCGAAGTGACGTTCGACATCGACGCCAACGGCATCCTCAACGTCTCGGCCAAAGACAAAGGGACGGGCAAGGAGCAGAAAGTACGCATCGAAGCCTCTTCGGGGCTGACCGAGGCCGAAATCCAACGGATGCGCGACGAGGCCAAAGCCAACGAGGCCAAGGACAAAGAGGAACGCGAACGGGTCGACAAGCTCAACAGCGCCGACACGATGATCTTCTCGACCGAAAAGCAGTTGAGCGAATACGGCGACAAGCTCCCGGCTGACAAGAAGGGACGGATCGAGACCGCCTTAGGCAACCTGAAAGAGGCGCACAAGGCGCAGAACTTGGCCGACATCGACCGCTTTACCGAAGAGCTGAACGCCGCTTGGCAAGAGGCCTCGCAGGATATGTACGCGCAATCCGCTCAGGGACAGCCGCAAAGCGATCCCGGCGCAGGTGCCTCCTCGGCCAACAACGCAACCAACCCCGACGAAGTAACCGACGTCGACTTCGAAGAGGTGAAGTAACATTCTTTATAGTTTTAGGTTAGTAGTTTTGGGTTTTGAACCGGAATCGCCCTCGCAGGGCGGTTCCGGTTCTTTTTTTTTAGAGCTTACATTTCAGCACGATGAAATTGCTTGCGTCGGTGATGTCGGCCAAAACTTCGGGATTGGTAAACAGGGGGTTGTCTTTGTATTCCAGCAATTTGGCAGGGTCGACCAAGCAAACGATCTCGTTCTGATCGGTTAAACCTTGCACATAATTCGTGATGCAGTCGTCCGTCGGCAGAAACACTTCGGCGTTGAACCAAGACCACTCGCCGCTCTTTTTGTCTTTCAGCCCATGTGTCATAATCACTTGAGGCTCGCCCGCGCTGTTGGTCTTTTGGATTTGGGCTTCTAACAAGACGGTTTTGTCGTTTTCAAAGAATTTACGGGTCGAGACAAACTCGCGGGCAAACAGGTATTCGGCCGCGGCCATGGGGTCGCTCTTTTGGAAGTACTCCTCGGGAACGGTGTATGCTCCGAAGTCGAAGTTGTAGGCCGGTTCAAAGACCCTGTCTGTTATGCGGTAAATCGTATCATTCAGGCTCTCTCGTACATAAATGGCTTCGTCATAATGAGTAAAGACCGGCGTAGATTCGCTCATCATCAACACTTGAGACTCATCCCACAAGTATCCCATAGGCGCTTTTCCCTCCTTATTGACCCACAATACACGCAACGGGGCGGTGCCGTTGTTGAAACCCAAATAGAGGAAAGTATCGCCGTCGTATCCATTCGTCGCCTTGAGAAAACGGTTGCCCAACTCCTTTTTTTCAACAAAAGTTCCGTCGGGCTGGTAGAAATAGGCCGCCTCGTCTTGATCGGAATAAATGATCGGGTTTCCGTTGGCATCCAGCGAAAAATCAGAGATGGCGAGGTACTCCTGCGGCCCTCGACCCGTTGAGCCGATCGAGTTCAAAAATTTCCCTTGCCCGTCGAAACGAAGCACCCGGGCATTGCCCTCAAAATTGATCGCGTAAAAATCGTCGCCCGAGAGAACGAGTTGATGAAACCCGCCGATCAACGCCGAGGGGTCGGGGCTTTCGAGGGGGATGATTTCGATCTGCCGGATAACGCCCGACGAGAGCAGGCTTTGGTCGGTGGCCTCATAAACCACTTGTTCCGCCGCCGCTGGCTCGGTCGGTTTTGCCTGACAGGCGACAAACAAGGCTGTTAGAAGCAGAGAAAATACAGGGACGAGTTTTTTCATGGTTGCAACCAATTTTAGGGTGGATTAAAAGGTGTGTAAATCAAGCTACAAGGTATGTAAATCTTTCGATGAATACAAAAAAATAAAGTGAATGCAAAACCCCCGCCTTTTGGGCGGGGGTTGTGTGTTTTTAAGGAAAGAATTACTCCTGGTCTAACAGGTCAGATACCAAAATCCGGCCGCAGTATTCGCAGACGATGATTTTTTTGTTCATCCGGATGTCGAACTGCCGTTGCGGCGGGATGCGGTTGAAACAGCCTCCGCAGGCATCGCGTTTGATGGTCACCACGGCCAGCCCGTTGCGCACGTTGTGGCGAATGCGTCCGTAGGCGGTCAGCAGGCGTTCGTCGATCTTGGCCGAAGCCGCGTCCGACTGAAGTTTCAGGGCACCGATCTCCTCGGCGGTCTCGGCGTCGATCTTGTCGAGTTCGGCCTTTTTGTTGCTCAGGTCGATCCGGCGGCCTTCGAGCACTTCTTTCGAGTCGTCGATCAGCTTCTTTTTGAACTTGCTTTCGGCGGTCGACTCTTTGATCCGTTTTTCGCTCAATTCGATCTCCAGCGTCTGAAATTCGATCTCTTTCGAGAGCGAGTCGAACTCGCGGTTGTTCCGGATGTTGTTCTGTTGTTCGGTATATTTGGCGATCATCGCTTTCGAGTTTTCGATGTCGTCTTTCCGCGATTTGATGGCCTGAAGCAACTCGTCGTACTCCCGGGTCAGGTTGGCGATACGGGTTTCAAGCCCCGCCACTTCGTCTTCGAGGTCTTGCACTTCCAGCGGAAGTTCGCCTTTCAGGTGGTCGATTTCGTCGATTTTGCTGTCGATTTGCTGTAAATCGTACAAGGCAATGATCTTTTCTTCGATCGAATAATCCGGCGTGTCCTGCGTTTTTGTACTCATAAGTAAGTATCTCCTAAAGGTAATTTACGGGGTTGTGAACCTTTTCACTTTTGTGGAGTGCAAAGGTAGGGATTTTTTTTCTAAGTAATTCGTATAAAAGTGAAATTACTCCGATTTCGCTCTCAAAATGGCCGATGTCCGCCAATAAGATGCGTCCTTCGGCGGCGAAAAAGAGGTCGTATTTCACGTCGGCGGTCAGGTAAACATCCGCTCCGCTTCGGATTGCCCGATCGAGCAGGCTTCCGCCCGACCCGGTACAAATGGCAATGCGTTGTACTTGGCTTTTGGGCGGCACACTGTGGCGCACGCACCCCACGCCAAAACGCTCCTTGACCGCCCGCAGAAACTCCCCGACCTCCACCGGCGCAGGCAGATTGCCCACCGCCCCGAATCCCGACTCCCGGTCGGGGAGGCAGAGCGGGGTGAGGTCATAGGCCATCTCCTGATAGGGGTGTACGGCCTTGAGGGCGGCTATGATCGCCCCGGCGCGGTAACTTGGGGCGACGGCTGTTGTCCGAATTTCGGCCTGCCGGTGCAACGTACCAACCTCGCCCACAAAGGGTTCGGCTCCCTTCCGAGCGCGGAAGAACCCCTGCCCCGGGGTGTTGAACGAACAGCTGTCGTACTGCCCGATCTCTCCCGCTCCGGCCTCGGCCAATGCGGCACGAACGGCCTCGGCGTGGCTCTCGGGCGTGTGTACACCGATGCGCACCAGCCCCTCGGCGCGAGGTTCCAACACTTCGATCTGCTCAAGGCCTAACTGCTCCGCCAAAAGGTAACTCATGCCCCGGCTCGCGCTATCCAAGTTGGTGTGGGCGGCATAGAGGGCGATGCCATTCCGAATCGCTTGGATGACGATCCGTTCCACGTAATTTTTGCCCGTGATCGTTTTTAGCGGGCGAAAGACAATCGGATGGTGCGAAATCACCAAATTAGCCCCCCGCGCCACGGCTTCGTCGAGAATGGCCTCCGTCACATCGAGGCAGAGCACGGCCCCGGTCACCTCCATACCGGGCGAGCCGGTAATCAGCCCGGCGTTGTCGTAATCTTCCTGCAAGGCGAGCGGAGCGAACTGCTCCAGCACGGCGGTGATTTCGTGTAATTTCATCGTTAATAAAACGGACTAAAACAACGATTGTTGCGTATCCACGGGCGCGTTCTGCGTTTTTTCCGAAGCCTCTTCTATCTCCTCGGCCTCCTCGGTTAGGCGATCCTCGGCATCATCCAAAAGGAAAAGGGGCTGAATCGTGAAGGGTTCGGAGACCTCCGCGTCGATCAGCTCGTCGGTCGACAGCGTTTCGACAAAAACATCGCTCTCGGGCGCAAATCCCTCGAAACCAACGGCGGTGATCTCCTCCAACGTCTCTTCGGCTGTTTCGGCTGTTTCGGAACTATTTACAACATCTACGCTTTCAGATTCTTCCGTGCTTTTCGCATCGTCCGGGGCGGAGGTGTCGGCCTCAGCCTCGGCGGCGGTGAATACACGCACCTCACCCTCAGGCTCTTCGCGAAGTTCTTCCCGAATTTCGACCAGCAACGCCCGGATGGTTTGCAATCCCCGGACGATCTCGGTCTCCCGCTCGGCCTCTTCCCGGTTGCTTTTCAGGTATTTTTCCACCCCGCCGAGGGTCATCCCCCGCTCCTTGGTCAGGTGGTAGATGATCTCCAGATTTTTGACATCGGCCGGGGTGAAGAGGCGATTGCCCTTTTTGTTCTTTTTGGGGCGGAGCATATCGAAACGCTGCTCCCAAAACCGAATCAACGACGGTTTTACGTCGAACATCTCAGTCACCTCGCCCATCGTATAGAGCAGTTTTTCCGGTTTGAATGCTTTCAGTGCCACAGGCGGTTGGTATTTAAAAAACAACACCGCAAGGTAGTAAAAAAACTTTTAAAAATAATCCGTAATTTTGTCCCCCTAAACGAAGTGCGATGGTATTGCCACAAATCATAGCAGGGGAAGTGATCGCCGGGAACCGAATCGGTCGGCGGTTGGGTTTTCCGACGGCCAATTTGGCGTTGGGCGAGCAGGCTGTTGTCGCCGGGGTCTATGCGGTGCGTGTCCGCCTCGGGGATTCGACCTATCGCGGCATCGCCAATGTGGGCAATCGCCCGACCATAACCGACAGCCCGGAGCGTTTTTTGGAGGTCTACCTCTTTGATTTTGCGGGCGATCTATATGGCCTGACGATCGAGGTCGAGTTGTTGAAATACCTCCGCCCCGAGCAGAAATTCGATTCGCCCGAGGCTCTATGTCAGGCGATTGAACAAGACCGATTGGCCGCCGAGCAGTTTTTTCAAAACCAAAAGAATATAAAGGAATAAACGATGAAAATAGATCAGACATTGGCCTATCGCGTGGCCGACACAGCATTGGCCGATTTTGGCCGCAAGGAGATAACCATTGCCCAAAAAGAGATGCCGGGCTTGATGGCCGTGCGCCGCAAATACGCCGGGCAGAAGCCGCTGGCCGGGGCGCGCATCATGGGGTCGTTGCACATGACCATTCAGACGGCGGTGCTGATCGAGACCCTCATCGAATTGGGTGCCGAGGTGCGCTGGTGCAGTTGCAACATCTTCTCGACGCAGGATCATGCCGCTGCGGCGATGGCCGTTGCCGGTGTCCCGGTCTTTGCGTGGAAGGGCGAAACGTTGGAGGAATATTGGTGGTGTACCCTTCAGGCGTTGTCGTTCCCCGGCGGGAAAGGCCCCAATCTGATTATCGACGACGGGGGCGATGCCACGCTGTTGGTTCATAAAGGCTATGCGGCAGAGGTCGACCCGGCGACGCTGGAGTACGAACCCACCTCACAGGAAGAAGGGGTGATCCTGGCCACGCTCCGCGAGGTGTTGGCCGAAGACCCCGATAAATGGCACCGCTTGGTTGCCGACCTCAAAGGGGTGTCGGAGGAGACCACGACCGGCGTTCATCGCCTCTATCAAATGCAAGAGCGGGGAGAGTTGCTTTTCCCGGCGATCAATGTCAACGATTCGGTCACCAAGAGCAAGTTCGACAACCTCTACGGCTGCCGTGAGTCGCTGGCCGACGGCATCAAACGGGCGACAGATGTGATGATCGCCGGCAAAGTGGTTGTGGTCTGTGGACACGGCGACGTGGGCAAAGGGTGCGCGCGGAGCATGAAATCATACGGCGCGCGGGTGATCGTCACCGAAATCGACCCGATCTGCGCCCTGCAAGCGGCCATGGAGGGTTTTGAGGTAAAAACGATCGAGGAGACCCTCGGCGAGGGGAATATCTATGTGACAGCGACCGGCAACCGCGACATCATCACCCTCGAACACCTCCAAGCCATGAAAGATCAGACCATCGTCTGCAACATCGGCCACTTCGACAACGAGATTCAGATGGATCGCCTCGAACACTCCGAGGCCGTCCGAAGCAACATCAAACCGCAGGTCGACCAGTGGACATTCCCCGACGGACGCTCGATCTTCATCTTGGCCGAAGGGCGTTTGGTCAACCTCGGTTGCGCCACGGGGCATCCCTCCTTTGTGATGAGCAATTCGTTTACCAACCAGATACTGGCGCAGTTAGAGCTTTGGAACCAGCCCATGGCCATCGACGTGTACCAGCTCCCCAAACACCTCGACGAAGAGGTCGCTCGTCTGCACTTGGAACAATTGGGTGTCCACCTAACCCAGCTCACCCCCCAACAAGCCGACTACATCGGAGTCTCTCCCACCGGGCCGTTTAAACCCGATTATTATAGGTATTAATCTTTAGGACACTCCTATTTATATCAGTCGGCGGGAAGAGGTGGTCGGGGTGAAGCGCAGGGCTTCGTCCAGCCCCTCGATCAGCACCGCTCCGGGGGTTTTGCCCACCTCGAACGAGCCGATCTCCCGATCCATCTCCAGCGCTTTGGCTCCGTTCAGCGTCGCCCAGCGGAGAACCACCGGCAACGGCAGGTTGAACCCCTCGGCCAGTGCCCGCATCTCGGCCACCATCGACAGGTCGGTGTTCGACGACAGCGAGTCCGTTCCGATCGTCAGGTTCAAGTTATAGGCCGACATCAACTCCACCGGAGGCAGTTTTCCCTCGATGTAGAGGTTCGACATGGGGCACAGCGCCCACGACAGCCGTTCGTACTTCGCCTTCATCTGCTCGATGTCCGAAGCGGTGACGTTGCTATTGTGCACCAACAACACCCGGCGGTTGGCCGGAATGTGGCGCAGGATGCGGTTCGTCGAACTGCCGTCGTTCAGAAAATCAAGCTCAAAGCCTTTCTCCTGAAAATAGTCCCAAAACGGCCCCGTTCGGTCGAACAGTTCGTCGTCCGCCAGGCTCTCCCGGTAATGGATCGACAGGCACCCCGTGTGTTTCATCTCGTGCCACGCGCCAAAGAGCTTGTCCGACACGCTGTACGTGGCGTGCAGGGTCACATAAGCCTCCAATCCCATCCGCTCGGCTTGGGCAACGACCTCCTCGCCCTGTTGCATGGCCGCCTCGGTCGACATACCAGCCATAAAATCAAAGATTTCGGCATAGGTCACATACTTAATCGGGCTGTTTTTCTTGGTTTCGAACGAGACAGTCGTGTTCGAAATATCCCCGACGGCCTGCACCCCGCTCTCCCACAAGTGTTTGTCGGCATCGGCGATCGCCTTGCGCTGTACCTCCTCGGGGAAGGTGAATTTGCTCTCCATCACCCGCTTGATGAATCCAGCCAGCCCCGTTCCCGGCGGCAAAACACCCGCCATATAGGCCAACTCCAAGTGGCTGTGCGTATTGACAAAGCCCGGAGTCAACACCCCGTCATACACCTCCACATCGCCCGGACAAGCCGGATCAAAACCGTTCTCGCCCGAAACAGCCGTCACCCGACCCGCCTCGTCAAACGTCACCACTCCGTTCCGGATCGGCTCCCCCGATACCGGCATCACCACCTTTGCTCCAATTTTTCTTGTCATAGCTATTTTGTTTTAACGTTTTTTTCGGTCGTGAACTGCGCCTTTTTGAAAAAAGCGACCCGTAACTAATTATGAATTATAAATTATGAATTATGAATGGGCTTCGCCGCGCAAAAAAGGATGGCCGATCAAAGACAACTAATTCATAATTCATAATTACCTTGGTAAATATACAACAAATTTTGTTTCAAAGAAAGGGTCGGTGAAGAGGTCGGCGATGGGATAGAGGGCGTAGGCTTTGTGGGTGGCGTCCATTTCGGCGTGCAGGTCGCCGCCTTTGAGGCAGAGGATGCCGTTGGGCAGGGTGTTGTGGCCTTGCGGGGTGATTTTATCCCAGACCCACGGCAGGAAGAGGCGCATATCGGCCACGGCGCGGCTGACGACAAAGTCGACAGGCTGGCGCAGTGCCTCGGCGCGGCCATGCAGGGCGGTGACGTTGCTCAGCCCTAACTTTTCGGCCACATCGCGCACGACGGTGATCTTTTTGCCGATCGAGTCGATCAGCGTAAACCGGGCCTCGGGAAAGAGCACGGCCAGCGGGATGCCGGGAAACCCTCCTCCGGTGCCCACGTCGAGGATTTGGGTTCCGGGCACAAATTCGACAATTTTGGCGATGGCCAGCGAGTGGAGGACGTGGCGCAGGTAGAGCTGGTCGATGTCCTGCCGCGAGACCACGTTGATTTTGGCGTTCCAGTCGCGGTAGAGGTCGCCCATGAGCCGGAACTGCTCTTTTTGCCGCTCGGTCAGGGCGGGGAAATAGGTCAGGATTGTCTCCATTAGAGAATGCTGTCGGCGTTGCTGATGAGCTGATAGAACTTTTCGCGGGCGCGGTGAATCTGCGTTTTGACCGTCCCGATCGGCATGGTGAGCTTTTCGGCGATCTCCTCGTAAGAATATTCCTGCACAAAACGCATGATAATCATCTGTTTGTAATGGGCGGGCATCTTTTCCAAGAGGCGATCCAACTCCTTGCCGGTCTGCCGTTGCATCATTTTTTCCTCCGGGTTGGCGGTATTGGCCGCCGGGTTGAGCCGCGCGCTGTTCCAATTTTGGCTGTCGATCGACAGGATGTTGTCTTTGCGTTTGCGGGTATAGTCGATGAAGGTATTCCGGGCGATGGCGTGTAACCACTGGGTGAAGGGATAGGCGGGGTTGTAGCGGTGCAAGTTGAGGTAGACCTTGATAAAGGTCTCTTGCAGGATGTCGCTCGCGTCCGAGGGGTTGTTGCCCGTCCGCTGTACATAAAGTTGGAGCAAATCCTTTTTATAGCGCATGAAGAGTTGCTCGAACGCCGAGGAGTCGTTTTCAAGTGCTTTTTCGACCAATTGCTGGTCGGATAGGTTATGATAATTGGCTAACTCTAACTCCATATTCCCTGACTTGGCCGGATTTTGCGGGATAAAGATAGCAAGGATTCGGTGAATGGAGCGATCAAATCGTAAAAAAAGAGTGTCCAAAACAGCCCTTTTTCTCCCAAACGCAGGCAGACGCGGGTCAGGGTAAAGGAAAAGGCCAACCAGCGAAGCACCAACAGGGCGATGGCTCCGATCCAAAGGATCGGAATCCACCGAACGAGGCAGATCGCCGCGCCGACAAAAAAGAGGAGGCGCGAGGAAAGCTCCAAAAAGATACCCGCTTTCACTCCGGCGGGATAGTGGCGAAAGGTGTAGGTATGGTACCTCCGCTCGCTCCACCAACGGCGCAATCCGCCCTCAAACTCTTCGCGCACGGTGGCTTTGGGGTGGATGATAATGGATGTATTTTCGCGGTTGGCGATGTTGCGGACAAATAGGTCGTTCTCTCCGACATTGAGGTTGAGGTAGTTATATCCCCGGTTATCGAAGTAAATTTTCGATGTAAAACCCATGTTGGCCGCCGCCGCCCCGTAAGCGCGTCCGCGCATGGCCGAGGAGAGGAAGTGCAAGGAGATCATCAACCGCACACTGCGGATCAGCCGGTTGGTGATGCCTTTTTGTGGCGCGATCCCGGCATAGCCGATCACCACCTGGCCGGTTGTAAAGCCTCTGGCCATCAGCGCGATCCACTTCTTAGAGGCCGGGATGCCGCTGGTTTGGGTAAAGATCAGGTTGGGGAAGCGCGCCGCCTTGATGCCCACGGTCAACGCCAGCTTGCGCCGGGTCTTGAATTTGGGGTCGGGGTTGATTCGGGTGCATTTCAGGTGGGGATAGCGCAGCTGTTGCCTCTCCAGTGCTTCGACCACTTCGAGCGAGGAGCCGTTGTCGACCACCACCACCTCGAACCGGTCGTAATCCTGCATCAGCAACTCCGGGAGGGTCTGTTCGACAAAGAGCAGGTCGTCGTTGAGCACAACAATGACCGATACCCCCGGCTCGTCGCGGCTCACCTTTTGGCGGTAAGTGGCCACCCGGGCGTATTTGCCGAGGTAATAATAGAGTTGAATCCCGAAGGTTACCAAGATAATCCCGGCCAAAGCCAACTCAAAAATCGTATAATCGGAGAGAAGGGAAGTCACGTTTCCAAAAATTTCTCACAAAGGTAACGAAATTTAAAACAAAAAAAGGCCGGAAATTCCGTCCGGCCCGATTAAAAAGGTTAAGGATATATCACTTCATAAGGAATAGTATTACCTCTGAATTCATATTTTTTCAGGTAGTTCTTGTTTTTCCTCAATTGATCCCAAGAGTATTTAGCTAAAGTGTCGGGATCGATCACAAATATGGCAAACTGATCATTATCTCCGGCATGTACACCGTTATAAAACATATATCCAAAAGACCCCTGTTGGCCTGCTTTTACAAGAGTCATATGATACGAATCATGGGGTAATTCTGTCGTTGAATAATAACCGTTATCAATCCAAATTAATCCGGAAACAACATAAATATCCTTATCAGATTGATTTTTAACAGATACGCCCCATGCAGGAGCTGACATTTCCTCACAGGACAATCCGCAGAGAAATACAGTAGAACATGAAAGGATGATGAATTTTAAAATTGTTTTAATCATAATCGTATGTTTTAACGTGTCGGATATTTCGTTTGTCCAAATTGACGGGTTTTATTTATAGGATCCGCTTGAATAACACTCCAATCAACGTGGTGGTATTTTCTGTAAAGATAACCCTTTTCCAGGATAAAGAAAATCCACGGGACAGAAATTTCCGGAGAAAAATATTACCTTTGCTTTTCATTAAATAGACTTGGGATTTTCATGAAGCAGTATCTCGATTTGCTGAACCATATTCAACAGCATGGCCTCGAAAAGGGCGACCGGACAGGAACCGGAACGCTCAGTGTCTTCGGGTACCAGATGCGCTTCGATCTATCGGCGGGCTTTCCGGTGCTGACGACCAAGAAGCTCCACCTGCGTTCGATCATCTACGAGCTGCTCTGGTTCCTGCGGGGCGATACCAACATCCAATACCTCCACGATCACGGGGTAACGATTTGGGACGAATGGGCTGACCCTCAAGGCAATTTGGGGCCGGTTTACGGCTATCAGTGGCGCAGTTGGCACACGCCGGACGGGCGGGTGATCGACCAAATTGCGCAGGTCGAGCAGTCGATCCGAACCAATCCCGACTCGCGCCGCCACTTGGTGACCGCTTGGAATCCGGCGGACATTGACCGAATGGCTCTGCCCCCCTGCCATGCGCTTTTTCAGTTCTATGTGGCCGACGGAAAGCTCTCCTGCCAGCTCTACCAGCGCAGTGCCGATGTTTTTCTCGGCGTGCCCTTTAATATCGCCTCTTACGCCCTGCTGACGATGATGATGGCGCAGGCCACCGGCCTGCAACCGGGCGAATTTGTTCACACCCTCGGCGATGCACACCTCTACCTGAACCACCTGACGCAGGCCAACATACAGCTCGGGCGCGACCCCCGTCCCCTGCCGGTGATGGAGATCAATCCGGCAGTCAAGTCCGTTTTCGACTTCCGGTACGAAGATTTTAACTTGGTCGGCTACGATCCGTGGCCGGGCATCAAAGCGCCGATTGCCGTATGATTTCGATTATCGCGGCGGTGGCACAAAACGGGGTGATCGGCTCAGAGAATCGGTTGCTGTGGCATATTTCAGAGGATTTGAAGCATTTCAAGGCGATCACCTCGGGGCATCCGGTCATCATGGGTCGGAAAACCTTTGAATCGTTGGGGCGCGCCCTGCCCAATAGAACCAACATCGTGGTCACGCGCAACCCGCACTACTTTGCCGAGGGGGTACAGGTGGCCGATTCGTTGGGCGAGGCGATCGGGATGTTCCCTGTCGCCGAGGAGGTTTTTATCATCGGCGGCGCGGAGATTTACCGGCAGGCGATGGAGTTGGCCGACCGCCTTTACCTGACCGAGGTTTGCCGCGATTACGCGGGCGACACCCTTTTTCCGGAGTGGAACCCCGACCAATGGAAGCTCACCCGCGAAGAACGCCACGAGCGAGGCGTGGATTTTCCCGATCCGTTTGTTTTTCGGGAGTATGAACGCAAATAACAACCCAAATAGATAGTGTTCAATCAAATTAATGTAACGAGCAATGGCAAAAAGTGTTAAAGGAACTCAAACCGAAAAAAACCTGTTGAAATCATTTGCAGGCGAATCACAGGCGCGTATGCGCTACACCTATTTCGCGAGTGTGGCGAAAAAAGAGGGATACGAACAGATCGCCGGTCTGTTTACCGAAACGGCGGATCAAGAAAAAGAGCACGCCAAGCGTTTCTTCAAATTCTTGGAGGGAGGCGAACTGGAGATCACCGCTTCGTTCCCGGCCGGTGTGATCGGCACGACCAAAGAGAACCTCGCGGCGGCAGCGGCAGGCGAATACGAAGAGTGGCACGACCTCTACGCCGAATTTGCGGCCATCGCCGAAGAGGAGGGCTTTACGGCCATCGCGGCGGTATGGCGTCGGATTGCCGAGGTAGAAAAAGAGCATGAACGCCGCTATCGCGTGATGTTGCAACGGGTGACCGAAGAAAAGGTCTTCGAACGCGACGAACCGATCAGCTGGCAGTGCCGCAACTGCGGTTACATCCACACCGACAAAGAGGCCCCCGAGGCTTGCCCGGCCTGCGCCCACCCGCAGGCTTACTTCGAGCCGATGAAAGAGAACTATTAATGAAGTTCCAAAAAGGCCAAAATACTGCGTTACGCTCCCACGGCAAAATGCTCGAGTACCTTTAGTACACTGCGCTTTTGCCTCGGTCGCAAGCCTTGTCTTTTGGCCTTTTAGAAACTTCATTGTCTTAGGAACTTCTCGCCCAAGGCAAAAGACCCCTTTCAGGGATCTTTTGCATTGGGCGAGAAGTGTTTTTGGCCAAAACTATTTTTTAAGGCTTTTTTTAGCGTTTAGTGGGCTGACGACTTTTTGGCCGGTTTGGGATTCCAACTCTTTGCGCGCCAGTCCGGCGACATTGCCGCCGCGCTTGGCGATGCGTTTGCTGTGTTCGAGGGTTTTGGGTTGTTCGATTTGCGAAATGTCTTTGGTCGATACTTCGGCAAGCATATTGAGAATCAGCTCGGTGTTGGTCATGTTGTCGCGCAGACTCTCGGTCTTAAGTTCCTTATATTGTTTGTATTGCTTTGTGGTAAACCCCGACCAACTCTGCGTAATAATATCCGTGAGGAGGGCATATTCCTGCCCTTTTTGGATGCCTCGGCGTTCCCATTCATCGGTCAGCTCTTTTCGAACCTCGATAGATTTTAGCCGCTGATTGATCCAGTTGGCCGAATAGCCTTTGCGGTGGTAATACTCCATCAGACGCTCGATGCCCAATTCGGGGTCGTCGATTTCCTCCAGACGTTCCCGACCCAATTGCGCCAACCAGCGTTTGAACGGCTCGGCTTTCGGCGAGGGAATCGACTGAATCAGCCGAAACAACTGCTCCACATCAGCAACATCGGTCATTCGCATTTTGCCATCGGCGGCAAGCATTTTCAAACCGTTACAATTTGTAGCGGTTTGGTTTCCCTCTGCCATTAGTCTGGTTTTCAATACCCTCCAATAAGTTTGAGGGTTTGAGCTATCGGTTAGCACGGCGATAACGTCCACGACCGAAATATACCATTTTTCGGCTTCCGAATCCCATACGGAGCGTACTTGCCTATTCTCAAATAGCTTTACTGCATCTTTTTTTGTCATCAGAAACAACGGTAAATGGTTTTTAATGACCTCCCTAAAGTGCCTTTTTGATCGTTTCATCGGTCAGGCTGGCGACATTGCCTGTCCAGACCAAGCGGCCTCGGGAGTCGATCAGCGCGGCAAAGGGGACGAAGCGCACACTGTATGCCGCAAAAGTTTTCCCTGCGTCGTCTGTGCCGGCGTAAAAGCCATAGCCTTTGCTGTCGAGATAAGGGGTTAGTTTGTCCATCCCTTCCGACGAAACGACAACGACATTGAGCCGCGCGCCGTATGTTTCCTGCAAGGTGTTGAGCTTGGGTAGGTTGGCGATGCACTGGGCGTTCGACGAGTGGAAAAAGTCGATCAGCGTGGCCTTGTTGCCCGTCGCCGCACGGCCGTCGACCCATTGCGATACCTTGATTTCCGGGGCTTTCTCTCCGATCACTAAACGTTGTGCCTGTGCCGCTGTGGCCGTCAGAGTTAGCGCGAGGAGGCCGAATACTATCTTTTTCATACCGTTTAATCGTTTTATTTTATTCATACAAATATAACGGTTTCAGCCCGAAAAAGTTTCAGAATTTACAATAAATCCGTACTTTTGGAGAGTGGTTCAAGGTGTAGAGAGAAACGGGTTTCCGATGAAAATTTTTCGAAACATAGTGGTTTTGTTCTTTGCCCTGTTGCTGGGGCAAACCGCTGGGTTGGCTCAAGATGAGCCATCCGCGCCCTTTTCCATGGATCGAACGGCGCACGATTTTGGAGTAATTCCTGCCGGAAAGAGTACCTCGACCACCTTTACCCTGACCAACACCGGAGCCTCGCCTCTTGTTCTGTTGGAGGCGCGGGTCGCCTGCAACTGCGTGAAGGTGCGCTGGCCGCGCCGCCCCATTGCTCCCGGAGCGAGTGCGTCGATCGAAGTTTCGTACCGGGACAACCAGCCCGGCGCTTTCTATAAAATCATTGACATACTGACCAATGCGAACCCCGAGCCGATTAAAATCCGGGTGCAGGGTTCTGTCACCAAATAACGCTGACAAATGAAGATCGGATACGACGCCAAACGCCTTTTTTTCAACCCGAGCGGGCTGGGCAATTACAGCCGGAGCTTGGTTTGGATGATGTCCCGCTATTATCCCGAGGACAGCTATACGCTATTTACCCCCGAGGCCGGAGACCCGTGCCGCTTCGACCCGCCGGAGGAGATGGAGGTCGTACTACCCGACGGTTTGCTCGGGAGGTCGTTCCCCTCGTTTTGGCGCAGTTACCGGATGGGCAGTTCGATCCGCCGTCGGGGCATCGACCTGTTTCACGGCTTGAGCAACGAGCTTCCGGCGGATATTCGCCGCTCCGGAGCGCGCTCGGTGGTTACCCTGCACGACATTATTTTTGTGCGGATGCCGGAACTGTACAAGGCCGCCGACCGGCGATTGTACACCCTGAAATACCGCTCCAGCTGTTTCAATGCCGACCGGGTGATCGCCATCAGCAACCAAACCAAGGCCGACCTGATTAACGCCTGGCAGGTGCCCGAGGAGAAAATCGAGGTGGTTTATCAAGGGTGTAACCCGATTTTTTACCGGACAGCGTCGGAGGTGGCTAAATTGGCCGTCCGCCAAAAATACCGCCTGCCCGAGCGTTACCTGCTGAGCGTGGGGACGATCGAGGAGCGGAAAAACCTGATGCTGACCATCGAGGCCATGGTTTGCGGGGCGATTGATATCGACTTGGTCGTCTGCGGCCACCCGACCCCCTACCTCAACACGATCAAGGTCTATGCGCAAAAGCACGGCATCCTGCACCGGCTCCATTTTTTCCACGAGGTGACTCTTGAGGAGCTTCCGGCGATCTATCAAATGGCTGAATTGCTGGTCTATGCCTCGTTTTACGAAGGCTTCGGGATTCCCATTTTGGAGGGGTTCGAGAGCGGCATCCCGGTCATCACCAGCCGGGGCGGGGTCTTTTCGGAGACGGGCGGCGACGCGGCCCGGTATGTCGACCCCTATCGGGTCGAGTCGATGATCGGAGCTTTGCGCGAAATCACCGACAGTGCCGATTTGCGCCAGCAGATGATCCTGAGGGGCAAGGCTTATGCCCTGCGTTTTCGGGACGATGTGGTCGCGGCGAACATCGAGGCGGTTTACAACAAACTCCGGTAAATCCATAAGGCATTCAAGTAGGGTTTAAATATTTAAAATATGTTGCACAACATATTTTAAATTTTCTCAAAATAGGGGCATAAAATCAAGCGAAAACCGTACTTTTGTGGCTTAATTCTAAAATTACGAAAATCAGGGGATATCATGATTACACACATCGAACACATCGGCATCGCAGTCAAGAGTTTGGAAGAGGCCATTCCTTATTATGAAAAGGTATTGGGGCTGAAATGTTATAACATCGAAGAGGTGGCCGACCAAAAGGTCAGAACCGCTTTCTTTCAAATAGGCGGGACGAAGATCGAGCTGTTGGAGTCGACCAGCCCCGAGGGGACGATCGCCACATTCATCGAAAAACGGGGCGAGGGGATTCACCACTTGGCCTTTGCTTCGGACAACATCGAAGCCGATTTGGCTCACGCCAAAGCCGAAGGGGTTCGGTTGATCGACCAAGAGCCGAGAGCAGGTGCCGAAGGGTTGAGCATCGCCTTCTTGCATCCCAAATCGACGATGGGTGTATTGACCGAAATTTGTCAGGACAAAAACAAATAAGAGCTTCAAAAAGACCATGAGCAGCAGTCAGAATCAGGAGAAAGTCAATGGGTTGATCCGCCTTCGCGAAGAGGCCAAAATGGGCGGAGGAGCCAAACGGATCGACTCCCAACACAGCAAGGGGAAGTTTACGGCGCGCGAGCGCATTGATATGCTTTTAGACGAGGGGAGCTTCGAGGAGTTCGATATGTTTGTCACCCACCGGGGGACGAATTTCGGCATCGACCGCGAACACTATTACGGCGACGGCGTGGTGACCGGCTATGGCACGATCGACGGCCGGTTGGTCTATGTCTATGCGCAGGACTTTACGATCTTCGGCGGCTCGCTTTCGATCTCGATGGCCGAAAAGATCTGCAAGGTCATGGACATGGCGATGAAAAACGGTGCTCCGGTGATCGGTCTCAACGACTCGGGCGGAGCGCGGATTCAGGAAGGGGTCAACGCGCTGGCCGGATACGCCGAGATTTTTCAGCGCAACATCCTCGCTTCGGGCGTTGTGCCGCAGATTTCCGCCATTTTCGGCCCTTGTGCCGGTGGCGCGGTCTACTCTCCGGCGCTGACCGACTTCATCATCATGCGTCAGGGGACGAGCTATATGTTCCTGACCGGCCCCAAGGTGGTAAAAACCGTGACGGGCGAAGACGTGACCCAAGAACAGTTGGGCGGGGCGAGCGTTCACGCCACCAAATCGGGCGTTTCGCACTTTACGGTCGAAACCGAAGAGGAGGGGCTTGGCCTGATTCGCCAATTGCTCAGTTTCCTGCCACAAAATAACTTGGAAGATGCTCCGCTGGCCGTTTGCGCCGACAACATCGACCGCTTGGAGGATGCGCTCAACGAAATCATCCCGGACAATCCGAACAAGCCTTACGATATGTACGAGGTGATCGGGGGGATCGTCGACAACGGCGAGTACCTCGAATCGCAACAGGCATTTGCCCGCAACATCATCACCTGTTTTGCCCGTTTCAACGGACAATCGGTCGGCATTGTGGCCAACCAGCCCAAATACATGGCCGGGGTGTTAGACATCAACGCCTCGCGCAAAGCCGCCCGTTTCGTGCGCTTTTGCGATGCGTTCAACATCCCGATCGTCACGCTGGTCGACGTGCCGGGCTTCCTGCCGGGGACGGCTCAGGAGTACGGTGGCGTGATCGTTCACGGTGCCAAATTGCTCTTCGCATACGGCGAGGCCACGGTGCCCAAAGTGACGGTCACCCTGCGCAAATCGTATGGCGGAGCCTATTGCGTGATGAGTTCCAAACACTTGCGTGGCGACCTGAATTACGCTTGGCCGACCGCCGAGATCGCCGTCATGGGTCCTTCGGGAGCGATTGAAGTGCTGGCCTCGAAAGAGATTTGCGCTGTCGAAGACCCTGCCGCTCGCGCCCAATTGGTGGCCGAGAAAGAGGCCGAATACCGCGACAAGTTCGCCAATCCTTATGTGGCGGCCAAATTCGGTTACATCGACGACGTGATCGAACCGCGAAACACCCGCTTCCGGGTCATCCGCGCCCTGCAATCGCTGGCCACCAAGAAGTTGGTCAATCCGGCTAAAAAACACTCCAACATTCCGTTGTAAACCGAAGAAAGGTCATTGAAACGATGAAATTATTCAGTTACATACAGCGAACGGGGTGGGCATTGCTCGTTTTATTGGGGTTGTCGCTGAGTGCGCGAGCGCAGAGCGTCAAGGACATCCGGATCAACGAGGTGCTGGTCTTCAACGCCGACAACTACATGGATCCCTACGGCCACCGAGTCGGATGGATCGAACTGCACAACACGAGCCACGCCAGCATCGACGTGGGCGGCTGTTACCTGACGGTTTATCCCGGCGGCAAGGAGATGTACCCCATCCCCAAAGGCGACCCCCGGACGATTATCCCGCCCGAAGGCTATGTGATTTTCTACGCCGAAGGAACGGCGACCAAAGGGGTCTTCCACACCAATTTCACCCTCGACCAAACCGGCTACCTCGCCCTGTACGACCAGAGCGGGCGCAACGTGATCGACGCGGTCGACTATGCGATCGACGAACAACTACCCGATATTTCGATCGGCTTCCAGCGCGACGAAGAGACGGGAGTGGTCACCGCTTATGCCCTGCCGGCCACCACGCCACACGCCTCCAACGAGGAACAGGACGCAATTCCGCGATCGGAACGTTTCCGGATGCGCGACCCTTATGGGGTCGTTATGGCCATCACGGCGATGTCTGTCGTCTTTTCCGCCCTGCTGTTGCTCTACCTGATTTTCCGCACGATCGGCAAGATCAACACCCGTTCGGTTCGTAAGAAACACGCCAAAGAGGAGCAGGCCAAGAATCAGGCGATTCATCCGGTGATGCCGGACGACAGCGAGTTGATCCACGGCGAGGAGTTGGCGGCCATTGCGCTGGCGTTGTACCAATACCAAAACGACCTGCACGACATCGAGTCGAACGTGATTACGATCAACAAGGTGGCTCGCGCCTATTCGCCCTGGAGTTCCAAGATTTACGGCTTGCGCCAATTGCCTCCACGAAATAAGTAACGAAGAAACCCAAAAGACAATGAAACAATATAAATTCAAGATCAACGGAACGGAGTACGCGGTGGACATCATCGACGTAGAGGGAGACAAGGCGACAGTGGCCGTAAACGGTTCCAATTTTGAAATTGAGGTTGAGGGGCTGGTCAAAAGGCCGGTCAGCAAAACGCCCAAAGTGATCAAACCGGCCGCCGTGAGCGTAGCCAGCGCACCGGCTCCGGAACGCAAAGCGGCTCCAGCTTCCGCTTCGGGAGCGGCGGCGGGTGCAATCAAAGCACCGCTTCCGGGGGTGATCCTTTCGATCGACGTAAAAGTCGGCGAGATGGTCAAGGTCGGTCAACGCCTGTTGGTGCTTGAGGCGATGAAAATGGAGAACAACATCGACTCCGACCGCGAAGGAATCGTCCGCGAAATAAAAGTGGGCAAAGGCGACTCGGTTTTGGAGGGCGATGTAATCATGACAATCGGATAGGGCTATGTGGGCATTACAGTCTCAAGGATTTTTTGGGTTTCTGGGCGACAACATCGCTCAGTTCCTCGGCAACACCGGCTTTGCTCAGGTGACTTGGGGGCATCTCATCATGATTTGCATCGGGATCGGCTTTGTCTTTTTGGCCATCCGGTTCAAATGGGAACCCATGCTCTTGTTGCCGATCGGTTTTGGGATCATCTTGGGGAATATCCCCTTTGTTCCCGGAACGGAAGTCGGTATTTATGAGGACGGTACGGTGCTGAATTACCTCTATTTCGGGGTGCGGCGCGGGCTTTATCCACCGCTGATCTTTTTGGGGATCGGCGCGATGACCGACTTTTCGGCACTCATTTCTAACCCGAAACTGATGACCGTCGGTGCCGCCGCACAGTTCGGCATCTTCGGCGCTTATGCCATCGCCTTGGCGTTGGGTTACACCGCCGCCGAGGCGGGAGCGATCGGTATCATTGGCGGAGCCGACGGCCCGACGGCGATCTTCGTCACCTCGAAACTCGCGCCCGACCTGATGGGAGCCATTGCCGTGTCGGCCTACTCCTACATGGCCATGGTGCCGCTGATTCAGCCGCCGATCATGCGCCTGCTGACCACGAAAAAAGAACGCCTCATCCGCATGAAACCGGCGCGCCCGGTCTCTCAGAACGAGAAAATCATGTTCCCGATCATCGGCGTGTTGCTCACCTGCTTCTTGGTGCCAATGGCCGTGCCCCTCTTGGGGATGCTCTTCTTGGGCAACCTATTGAAAGAGAGCGGTGTAACCAAACGCTTGGCCGATACAGCCAAAGGCTCGCTCATCGACATCATCACCATCCTGATCGGTCTGACCGTGGGGGCCTCGACGCAGGCAACTACGTTTCTTTCGGCCAAATCTATCGGCATCTTTGCCCTGGGTGCGTGTGCTTTTGCCATGGCGACTTTCGCCGGGGTGGGCTATGTCAAAGTGTTGAACCTCTTCCTGAAGCCGGGCAACAAGATCAATCCGTTGATCGGCAACGCCGGGGTATCGGCTGTTCCGGCCGCCGCCCGCGTCTCGCACGATCAGGGGCTGAAATATGACAAAACCAATTACCTGTTGATGCACGCCATGGGGCCTAACGTGGCCGGTGTGATCGGCAGTGCTGTCGCCGCCGGGGTTCTCCTGAGCTTCTTGGTGTAAGCGAAGCGGGGAACGACAACATAGTAAAACAGCGAGGCCGAAACGTTTGCGTTTCGGCCTCGCTCGTTGTAGTCCTCTCGGTATAATGTCTACCCGTAAATCTCTTTTTTGGCGGCTTTTAGCGTATTTTTCATCAGGGAGATGATCGTCATCGGGCCGACACCGCCCGGAACCGGCGTGATGTAACTGCACCGGGGAGCGACCTCGTCGAATTTCACGTCGCCCAAGAGCTTCCACCCCGATTTGGTTTTGTCGCTCGCCACGCGGGTGATGCCCACGTCGATCACCACAGCCCCCTCCTTGACCATGTCGGCGGTCACGAACTCGGCCTTGCCCAGCGCGGCCACGATGATGTCGCCCTGCGCAACCTCCTCTTTCAAGTTTTTCGTCCGGCTGTGGCACAGGGTGACGGTGCAGTCCCACCCCTTTTGCGAGAGCAAGTTGGCCATGGGCCGTCCCACGATGTTACTGCGGCCAATCACCACGCATTTTTTTCCCGCCGTTTCAATTTTGTAGTATTTCAGCAGTTCGAGAATGCCGTCCGGCGTGGCGGGCAGGTAGGAGGGCATCCCCATCATCATGCGCCCTGTGTTGACCGGGTGGAAGCCGTCCACGTCCTTGCGCGGGTCGATCGCTTCGGTCACGCGGCTCTCTGAAATATGTTCAGGAAGAGGGAGTTGCACGATAAATCCGTCGACCTCCGGGTCGCGGTTCAGCTTGTCGATCTCGCCGAGCAGAAACTCTTCGGTGATGTCGGCATCGAACCGGAGCACCGTCGAGCGGAAGCCCACCTCGGCGCTCATCTTCTCCTTGTGGCCCACATAGGTCTGGCTCGCGCCGTCGTTGCCGACCAAAATGGCGACCAAGTGCGGTGCGCGTTTGCCCTCGCCGACCCAAATAGCCACCTCGGTGGCGATCTCCTTTTTGAGGCTTTCGGCTACCTCTTTGCCGCTGATAAGTATCATAGTATTAGCGTTTTTTCTTTTTGGTCGCCATTTTACCTTTGGCCGCATTCATCATCATCTTGCCGCCCATGTCGCCCGCGACGGTCTTCATCATTTTGCGCGAATCCTCAAACTGCCGGATCAGCCGGTTGACCTCGGCCAGCGACCGGCCACTCCCGGCGGCGATGCGCTCCTTGCGGCTGACGTTCAACAGGGCGGGATTTTCCCGTTCGGCGGGGGTCATCGAGTAGATGATCGCCTCGGTGTATTTAAAGGCATCGTCGTCGATCTCAATGTCTTTCAGCGCCTTGCCCACGCCGGGGATCATGGAAGCCAGCTCCTTGATGTTCCCCATTTTCTTGATTTGGGCAATCTGTGCCAAAAAGTCGTTGAAGTCGAACTGGTCTTTGACCAATTTCTTTTTCAGCTTCCGCGCTTCCTCTTCATCGTACTGTTCCTGAGCGCGTTCGACCAGCGAAACCACGTCGCCCATGCCGAGGATGCGGTCGGCCATCCGCTCGGGGTGGAAGACCTGAAGGGCATCCATTTTTTCGCCGGTGCTGAGGAATTTCAGCGGCTTGTCGACCACCGAGCGGATCGAAATGGCCGCCCCGCCCCGGGTGTCGCCGTCGAGCTTGGTCAGCACCACGCCGTCGAAATTGAGCCGGTCGTTGAACTCTTTGGCCGTGTTCACCGCGTCCTGCCCGGTCATCGCATCGACCACAAAGAGGGTCTCGCCAGGGTTCAAAGCCGCCTTGACCGCCGCAATCTCGTCCATCATCTGCCGGTCGATGGCCAGCCGACCCGCCGTATCGACAATCACCGTGTTGATGTGCTTCTCTTTTGCATATTTGACGGCATTCTGCGCAATAGCCACCGGGTCTTTGCTCTCGGGTTCGGTGTAGACCTCCACACCGACCTGCTCGCCGAGGATTTTCAGCTGGTCGATGGCCGCCGGACGATACACGTCGCCCGCCACCAACAACACCTGCCGACCCCGTTTGCTCTTGATGAAGCTCGCCAACTTGCCGGAAAAGGTGGTTTTACCCGACCCCTGCAAACCGGCGATCAGGATCACGGCCGGATTGCCCTCCAAGCGGATGTCGGTCGCCGTGCCACCCATCAGTTCGGCCAGCTCGTCGCGGACAATCTTGGTCATCATCTGCCCCGGCTTGACGGCGTTCAGCACATTCTGCCCAATAGCCTTTTGCTTGACCTGATCGGTAAACGTCTTGGCTACCTTATAGTTGACATCGGCATCAATCAATGCACGGCGAATCTCCTTGAGGGTCTCCGCCACATTGATCTCCGTAATTTTACCCTCACCCTTCAGCAGCTTGAAAGACCGCTCTAACTTATCGCTCAGATTCTCAAACATGGATCACTCTAATTTTGAAACCACAAAAATAACAAACTTCCGCGAAGAATAAAACCCAAATAGATCGTTTAGTCTGTCGAATGATCTTCGTACTTTCTTGAAAGAAAGTACCAAAGAACTTTTTTGGAAACTTCGTTTCCTGCTATCTTAGTCCCTGAAACTGAACAGGGGGGATCGCTGAAACAGCGATTAATCCCCCCTGTTCAGTTTCAGGGATAAAGTCAATCATGAGATACGCAGTATCTCCGAAAAGTTTTCTGGTTCTCTTTTTCAAAAGAGAACAAAATCTTTTCGATGGAATTAAACCGACCTGTTTCAGGCTTATTCTTCGCGGGAGGCGGTGTAGGTTTGCCATTTGCGGATGACTTCTTGCATATCGGTGGGGAGGGGTGATTCGAACGCTATTTTTTGTCCGGTCGAGGGGTGGATGAATCCGAGGCTTCGGGCGTGCAGGCCTTGCCGGGGCATGATCCGGAAGCAGTTTTCGACGAATTGGCGGTATTTGGCGAAGGTGGTTCCTTTGAGGATGCGGTCGCCGCCATAACGCTCGTCGTTGAAGAGCGGGTGGCCGATGTAGGCCATGTGTACGCGGATTTGGTGGGTGCGCCCGGTCTCCAGACGGCACTCCACGAGGTTGATATAGCCCAACCGCTCCAGCACGGTGTAGTGTGTCACGGCGTGTTTGCCCTGATCGCCCTCGGGGAAGACGCACATTTGCAGGCGGTCGCGGACGCTTCGGCCGATGTTGCCGGTGATTGTCCCGGAGTCCTCCGGTAAGTTGCCCCATACCAGCGCGGTATAGCGACGCTCGATCGTGTGGTCGAAAAACTGTTTGGCCAATTTGGCGTGTGCTTTTTCGTTTTTGGCGATGACCAACAGCCCGGAGGTGTTTTTGTCGATGCGATGAACCAAGCCCGCCCGCAGGTCGCCCTCTTGGAAAAGGGGGAGGTCTTTCAGGTGCCACGTCAGGGCGTTGACCAGCGTGCCGGTATAGTTTCCGAAGCCGGGGTGAACGACCATCCCGGCGGCCTTGTTGACAATCAGCAAGTCGTCGTCCTCGTAGGGGATGTCGAGTGGGATATTTTCGGGGAGAATTTCTAACTCCCGCTTGGGGTAGGGCAGAACCAGCGAGATGCGGTCGAGCGGCTTGATCCGGTAACTCGACTTGACGGGGCGGTCGTTGACCAAGATGTTCCCGGCATCGGCGGCGGTCTGCACCCGACTGCGCGAAGCCCCTTCGATCTTCTCGGTCAGGTACTTGTCGATGCGGATCATGCTCTGACCCTTGTCGACCGTGATGCCGAAATGTTCAAACAACTCGTCCTGCTGTTCTCCCGACTCTAAATCAGGATCGGGCAGGAGAAAGTCTTCGTTTGTCATAACCTCTGTTATTCCCCCATTTCTTCGCGGATGGCCGCTTCGATTTCCTCTTCTGCCGCGCGACGCGCCGAGAGTTCGGCCTCGCGGACACCTGCGGCGATGGTCTCTTCGTCCAACGACAGGCGCAGGTTGACGTTTGCCCCCAAGGCTTGCGAGGTGCCCACGCCGAGCGATTGCCGGGCTACACGCGCCTCGTGCAGGTTGACCTCGGTAATCCCCTCGTCGCGGGTGATCGTGCCGATGTTCAGCCCCTGTTCCCAGAGGCGGCTTTTGGCGTTTTTGAGCGTGAAGCCAATCACCGAGGGCACTTTGGTGAAGTGATCCTTTTCGTCCGCTCCGCGCCCAACAATCAGCGTGATGGCCGAGCCGGTGGGAGCCTGAATGTTACTTCCTTCGGCGATGCGGCGGCCTTGGTACTGCTCTTCCAAGACGTTATTGACCGCGATGTCGTCGCGGTAGATGAGCCGCTCGATCTCAAAGCCGGAGATTTCGAGGTTATTTTTGGCCTGCCGCAACGAATAACCCGTCACATAGGGAATTTGCGCCAGCTTGGGGTTGTAGGCGTTGATGGTCAGGAAGACGCGCCTGCCCGATTTTACCTTTGAGCCGGGCGACGGGTTTTGCTCCAAGATAACGCCTCCCGTGCGGGCAGGCAGGTAGAGCGAGTCGCTGACGGTGAGCTTCAACCGCGCTTCGTGACCCGCCTGCTCTGCCTCGTCGAGGGTCATGCCGCTGAAGTCGGGCACCTCGAACGCCTGGCCGTGACGGGTCGTGCAGTTGAGCAGGAGCTGGGTCAAGGCGATGAATATGAGGAAGAAACAGAGGGCAAGAACCAGATTTTTCAGCAACGGATTCTTTTTTAACAACGAGAGGAAGCCCATAACGTATCCTTTTTAAACAAAGTACAATTTTGGCCAAAGATAGGCATTTTCGGCGAAAGGGCGAAATAGCCTTTTAGACAGCTTTATAAAACGAATCCCGTTCCACCGGAATATACCCCGCTTCGCGGATCAACTGCCGCATGGCCTCGACGCTCATCACCGGCCGGTCGTCCTGTGCTCCGGCCATCGAATAGATGCGGGTCGTATCGTCGATCGTGCCGTCGATGTCGTCGGCTCCGAAAGCCAACGCGAGTTGGGTCGTCTGTTGCCCGTACATCGGCCAATAGGCTTTCAGGTGGGGAAAATTGTCCAAAAAGATGCGCGAGAGGGCCAGCGTGCGCAGGTCGTCGGTGATCGGCACCTCGCCCAAGTGCGACAGCTCGTTGCCCGCGTGGCGGTATTTGAGCGGGATAAAGGCGTTGAATCCGCCCGTCTCGTCCTGCAAGCGGCGCAGGCGGTCGAGGTGGTCGATGCGGTGGGTTTCTGTTTCGATGTGGCCGTAGAGCATGGTGGCGTTGGTCGGCATCCCCAAGCGGTGCGCCGTGCGGTGAACCTCCAGCCAGCGATCCGCCGAACTCTTCTCCGGACAGATTTGGCGGCGAATCTCCTCGTCGAAAATCTCCGCCCCGCCTCCCGGCATAGTCTCCATCCCGGCCTCTTTCAGCCGCCTCAGCCCCTCTTCCAGCGACAACCCCGCTTTACCGATCATAAAATCAAGCTCCACCGCCGAAAAAGCCTTGACCGTCACCCCAGGCAGGACGGCGCGAATCTGCCGGATCATCTGCTCGTAATAAAACAGGTCGTGCAACGGGTCGGCACCGCCCACGATATGCACTTCGGTCACCCCGCTGTCGCGGTACCGCGTGGCCTGTTCCAAGACCTCGTCCAACGAGTGCCGCCAGCTGTCGGGCGCATCCGCCGGGCGGCGGTAGGAGCAAAAAGCGCAGTGAAAGGCGCAGATGTTGGTCGGCTCGATGTGGAAATTTCGGTTGTAGAAGACCTCGCGGCCACTTTTCTGCTCCTTGACCCCGGTGGCCAACACGCCTAAAAGCGACAGCGGAGCCTCCCGGTAGAGGGTGAGTGCCTCCCGGGGCGAAATCCGCTCACCCGCCCCGATTTTTTCCACCAACGGACGGATGTTTTCGGGGGTGATATTTAAAAGCATATCTGTCATCCAATCTCTATCCATTCGGGAGTAGCTTCATCCGGCGTAAACCCCCACTCCTCGTCCACAAAACCGGCACCGCCCAATTGGTCGACCTGCCGTTTCATGTAGGTGCCGCGCGCCTCGACAGCCACCTCGCCGTTGGGCAGGTAGAGTTCGCCCTCGCCCTCGAAAATCCGCCCCCGGTCAGCGGTGATGCGTCCGATGGCGATCAATTCTCCGTCATAAGGGACTGGTTTCCGGTATTTTACGTGCAACTCCATCGTTACGCCCCAAACCATATCGCCGTAAAAGGCGCAAATCGCCCGGCCAATCGTCTCGTCCAATATCGCCGCCGACACCCCGCCGTGCAGGGTCATGGGGTAGCTTTGGTGCTTCGCCCGGGGCAAGCTGATCGAAATCAGCTCGTTGTCAGTCGTTTCATAGAAGCGCGCGCGAAGCCCCATCTCGTTCATCTTGCCACAGATGAAGCAGTTTTTGGAGTTGAACTGCGCTCGTTTGACCTTATATTTCATGATTTATTTCCGAAAAGAATCCTTGCCAACTCGTCGACCCTGTGGACAAAGAGAACCCGGATGCTCTCGCCCGCCTTTTCCACGTTTTTTTGAACATAGCCCGAGACCACGATCCGTTTCAGCCCCAAGCGCGCGGCCTCGGCGATGCGCTGTTCGGTGCGCGAGGCGGGGCGCACCTCGCCCGACAGGCCGATCTCCCCGGCAAAGCAGGTGTCTGCCGGGATCGGCTGATCGAGTGCCGAAGAGAGGATCGAGGCTACCACAGCCATGTCCATCCCCGTGTCGTTGATCTTGAACCCCCCGGCAAAGTTCAAAAAGACATCCTTTTGGTACATCTTGAACCCCAACCTCTTTTCGAGCACGGCCAAGAGCATATTGAGCCGTTTTTGGTCGAAACCCGTGGTCGACCGCTGGGGTGTGCCATAGGCCGCCGTACTGACTAAAGCCTGTGTTTCAATCAGGTAGGGTCTCGCTCCGTCGACTGTGGCTCCGATCGCCGCCCCGCTCAGCTGGCCGTCGAGGTGCGACATCAGGATTTCCGAGGGGTTATCCACCTCGACAAGCCCCTCTGCCCGCATTTCGTAGACCCCGATCTCCGAAGTCGCCCCAAAACGGTTCTTGATACTGCGCAGGATGCGGTAAATGTTGTTGTTGTCGCCCTCGAACTGCAAAACCACATCGACAATGTGTTCCAGCAGTTTAGGCCCGGCGATCACGCCGTCTTTGGTGATATGCCCGATCAGCAGGATCGGGGTCATCGTCTGTTTGGCGTACCGCAACAGCAGGGCGGCACATTCGCGCACCTGCGAGATGCTCCCCGGCGACGAGTCGATCGTGTCGCTATACAGCGTCTGGATCGAGTCAATCACCACCATCCCCGGCGAGGTCTGCGCGATTTGCAACAGAATATCCTCCAGCCGGGTCTCGGCATAAACCAGACACTCCTCGTTGCCGATCCCCAACCGCTCGGCGCGCAGTTTGATCTGCTGGGCCGACTCCTCGCCGGAGACATACAAGGTTTTGATGCCAGGAGCATGGAGCGCGATTTGCAGGCTCAGGGTCGACTTGCCGATGCCCGGCTCACCGCCCAACAAAACGAGCGACCCCGGCACAAGCCCTCCGCCCAACACCCGGTTCATCTCGCCGTTGTGCAGGTCGATGCGCTCGATAGCCTGTTGCCGTATCTCCCGAACGGGCAGGGGCGTGTTGCGCTGGTCGTGGGGGCGAAAGGTCGCGGTGTTTTTCGTCTCCCGAGCGACGACCTCCTCCACAATCGTGTTCCACTCCCCGCAGGCGTTACACCGACCCACCCATTTGGGCGACTCCGCCCCACACGCACTGCAAAAATATGCTTTCTTGATCTTAGCCATAATTCCGATAAAGGTAACGCAATTCAAAGAATCGCCCAAATTTTTCTTTGACCCCGCCTTTGACTGCGACTTTTTAGAAAAGTCGCCCAAAATCGCAACTTTTTGAAAAAAGTTGCATCAAAAACTTTTGTGCTTGTGTGTGCAGGTCGATCATTCCTTCAGGACTTCGTTTCATGCTGTATTCCCCCGGCCTCTCAAGCGAGCTTGAGCCGGGGAATACAGCACAAAACGCATTCGCCCGCAGGCGAATGTGATCGCCCTGAAAAACACAAAAAAAGAAGAGGATGCCTCGGAATTTTGGGACAGTTTTTTGATCCCAGTCTGCTTTTTTACAAAAATTTATTCTATATTTGCATCAAATAGCCTAATCGCCATCAAACTTCCACTTTGTAGATTTCGGCTATAACATTATCGTCCAATTAGGTGAAGTGAGCCCTTAGCGTGGCATCGCTTCGCTTGGACGATGGGTTGTGGAAGACCTGATGGCGTGCGACAGTGATGTCCACGCTTTTTTTATGCGGTTAGGTTTGGGATAGGCACTATTGCAAACTAAACCTAATAAAAAACAAAAAATGAAGAGATTCTTATTTATTCCTGCGTTAATCGCAGTGCTCGCTTTCAGCTCTTGTGCGACCATATTTACCGGGTCAAAAACAAAAGTAACTTTTGATTCCGACATCAAAGGGCGCGCAGATCTGACAGTAGACGGTTACAGAGTTGGCAGGGTCAGTTTCCCGCACACGATGAAAATCAAAGGTGGATTCAGCGAAACCATTGTAAAAGCAGAAGCCGAAGGGTACGAACCCGCCATGTTGATGATTAATAAAAAGTTTAATCCTGTTTCCATCATTAATTTGACCGATATTTGGGGATGGGGACTTGACGCGATAACGGGAGCCATGATGAAGCCGGAATTTAAATTCTATGAAATAGAGTTTACCCCGGAAGAAGAAGACTAAAAACCATCAAATCCGATAACATAGCAGGAGGCGTTTATTCAACGCCTCCTGCTGTTCTTAAAGAACCAGCAAGCCACCCCCCCCATTCGGGCGAAGCCCGACACAATAATCCCCCCCCTTCCCCCCGCCGCGCGAAGCGCGGCGGGGGGAGGGGGAAAAGGGCGAAAAAAAAGGGGAAAGGGAATGAGTGAAGCCTGAAATCTATACTTTTTTAGCAATCTCTTTCTTTCTCCTGCTTCCGGCAAGATTCGGCCAGCGCGCACCCGGCGCAGGTATTGGCCTCCGTCCGAGAATCGTCCCCGCACCCACACGATGATCCTCGTCCCCGGAACCAGCGGACGATGGCCGTCACCGCCACCGCCACGCACACAAAAACAATTATCCCGGTGATTATTTCTTGCATCTGCATAACCTATTCAATTTCAGTACAAGTTTAGTTGTTTTTTCAGGGCGATCACATTCGCCTGCGGGCGAATGCGTCTTGTTTTTCATGTCCCGCCCCAAGCTCGCTTGGAGGGCAGGGGACATGGAAAACAAAACGTAGTCTCGGAGAGATGATCCCCTGCAAAGACAAACACAAAAGTTTTCGGTGTCGCCTTTTACAAAAGGCGACGATTTGCGCCGCTTTCTAAAAGCGGCAGTTGTAGGCTGAAAAGAACTCAGACAAACCGGCTTCCGATTTGGTAGACCAGGAACGACAAGATCCATGCCAGCGAGGTGGTATAGAGCACCGAGAAGAGTGCCCATCGCCAGCCGGCCTCTTTGCGGATCGCCGCGATGGCTGCCGCGCAGGGGAAGTAGAGGAGGATAAAGATCATCATGGTGTAGGCCACTAACGGCGTGAAGACTTTTTCGCCCGCTTTCGGCCCCGAGGTGTAGGTCTGCCCTTGCAGGTTTTCGGTCAGCGAGGCTTCGTCTTCCCCGGCCCCGGTGAGTACGGCCATTGTGCTGACCACGATCTCTTTGGCCGCGAATCCGCTGAGCAGGCTCACCCCGATGCGCCAGTCGAAACCCAACGGGCGGATCGCCGGTTCGATCAGGTGCCCCAGCTGGCCGATGTAGGATTGCTCCTGTTGTTCAGCGGCTTGCTGTTCTTCTGACGGTAAGTCGGCTTGGGCGACGGAAGCGTGTAGGGCGGGATCGTTCGGGATGATTTCCGGCTGTTTGGGATAGGTCATCAATGCCCACACGATCACGGAGGCGATGAGGATCACCGACCCCATTTTTTTCAGGTATTGTACCCCTTTGCCCCAGGTGTGGCGCGCCACGCTTTTGACCGTCGGCCAGCGGTAGGGTGGCAGTTCCATGACAAAGGGAGCCTCCTCTTTGCGGAAAAAGAGGTTTTTCAGCACCACCGACGAGAGGATGCCGATCAGCGTGCCGATCGCATAGATCGATAGCAAGATCAGCCCCTGATTCGTGGGGAAAAAGGCGGCGATCAGCAGGGTGTAGACCGGCAGGCGCGCACTGCACGACATGAAGGGGACGATCATCATGGTCAGGATGCGGTCTTTGCGGCTTTCGAGTGTGCGGGTGGCCATGATGGCGGGTACGCCGCACCCGAAGCCCATCAGGAGCGGGATGAACGACTTGCCGTGCAGGCCGATTTTGTGCATCGCCCGATCCATGATAAAGGCGGCGCGCGCCATGTAGCCCGTGTCCTCCATGAACGAAATAAAAAGAAAGAGTATCAAGATGTTGGGCAAAAAGACAATGACCCCGCCCACGCCGCCGATGATCCCGTCGACGATCAGCTCTTTCAGCGTTCCGTCGGGCATAGCCGTGGAGATGACGTTGCCCAACCCGGCAAAAAGGCTTTCGATCCACTCCATGGGGTAACCACCTAAGGTAAAGGTGGTTTGAAACATCAGCCACAGGATGGCGATGAAGATCGGGATGCCCAGCCACCGGTTGGTCAACACGCGGTCGATCCGCGAGGCCCGTTGGTTTTTGAGCGTGGGGTCTCCGGCGTAAGTCTCTTGCAGGGCACCGGCGATAAAGCCGTATTTGGCATCGGTAATCACGGTCTCGACCCGCTCGCCGTAGGCTTTTTCGATGCGCGAGGCCTCCCGCCGCGCCGCCTCTTCGATCTCGAAGTAGTTTTTACACTCTTTGGAAACATTCACCGTCGCCCGGTCGCCCTCCAACAGCTTGATAGCCAAGTAACGCGAAGAGTAACGAGCCACCACATCGCTGTTTTGCCAGATCATATCCTGCAACAGGCCGATCGACCGCTCGACATCTTCGCCGTAATTGATGTGGATGTGGCGCACGGTGGGTTCGTTGTCCTCGAAAACGTCGATCACCGTGTCGAACAGCGTGTCGATCCCCTGCTCTTTGGCGGCCACAGTCGGCACAATCGGGATACCGATCATCTGCCCCAATAGCGGGTAATCAAACTGTGCATCAGCCTGTTCCAACTCGTCGTACATATTGAGGGCGATGACCACCTTCATATCCATGTCGATCAGCTGGGTGGTCAGATAGAGGTTGCGCTCCAAGTTAGAGGCATCGACCACGTTGATGACCACATCGGGCATCTTTTGCAGGATATGCTCGCGCACATACAGCTCCTCGGGCGAATATTCGGTCAGCGAATAGGTGCCCGGCAGGTCGACGAGGTGGATCGTATAGCCGTTTCGCCGCATCGTGGCCGTCTTGGCATCGACCGTGACCCCGCCGTAATTGCCCACCCGCTCCCGCGAGCCGGAGGCCGAGTTAAACAGCGAAGTTTTCCCGCTGTTGGGGTTGCCGACCAGCGCGACATTAATCACATGGCCCGCCTGATGCAGAAAACGGTTGGCCGACTCGTCCTCAAACGTCCGGTTGGCCTCCATTCGACACGCCGCCGCCGGAGCATCCGAGACAGAGACCTCGATCAGCTGAGCCTCGCTTCGGCGCAGGGCGATGTGATAGCCCATAATCTCGTACTCCACCGGGTCTTGAAACGGGGCGTTTTTGATAACCGTCACGCACTTCCCGCGAACGAAGCCCATCTCGATGATCCGTTTGCGGAACGATCCGTGCCCATACACCTTGGTGATGACACCCCGCTCAGCCGTGCGCAGATCGGAAAGACGTTTTGTAATAATTTGATTATCCATGAATTGCGTTTATCTTCCTTGGGTTAGACAGACGCAAAAGTACACATAATCCCCCGCCCGCGAAATACCTATTTATAGGGGTTTTTCTGCACAGCCCGGCCAATCGAAAGTTTTTCGCTTTTTGTTCATCCTCCTCTGTGGTGTATTCCCTAACGAATATCGGCCCCCAATAGGCGAAGATTAAAAACGTGCCCCGATATGTTTTCCGAAAAATTTTCAATACCTTTACTGCCTCTTTTCGGAATGTCTAATTTCAAACTATAAGCACTATGCAATCAATCGACACGTACGATTTCAAAGGCAAAAAAGCCATTATCCGGGTGGATTTTAATGTCCCCCTGAACGAACAGTTCGAGGTAACGGACGACACCCGCATTCGGGCGGCCGTTCCGACCATCAAAAAAGTGCTCAGCGAGGGCGGCGCGGTGATCCTGATGTCGCACCTGGGGCGGCCGAAGAAAAATCCGGATCCGAAATACTCGCTCAAACACATCCTGCCGACCGTCGAAAAAGACCTCGGCGTGAAAGTCGAATTTGCCGACGATTGCGTGGGCTATGAAGCGGTGACAAAGGCCTCGTCCCTGCAACCGGGCGAAGTGCTGGTGTTGGAAAACTTGCGTTTCTACCCCGAAGAAGAGGGCAAACCGCGTTTGGGCGAAGGTGCAACGGATGAAGAAAAAGCCGCCGCGAAAAAAGCCCTGAAAGAGAGCCAAAAAGAATTTACGAAAAAACTCGCCTCGCTGGCCGATGTTTACATCAACGACGCTTTCGGTACGGCTCACCGCGCTCACGCCTCGACCGCGCTGATCGCCGAGTTCTTCCCGAATGACAAGATGTTCGGCTATGTGATGGAAAACGAGATCAAGGCGATCGACCAAGTGCTCGAAAAACCCACAAAACCCTTTACGGCCATCATCGGCGGGTCGAAAGTTTCGTCGAAAATCACGATCATCGAAAACCTGCTCCAACGGGTCGACAACCTGATTATCGGTGGTGGGATGACCTATACCTTCATGGCGGCACAGGGCGGAAAGATCGGCGATTCGATTTTGGAAGCTGACCAATTCGACACCGTACACTCCATTTTGGCCAAAGCCAAAGAATTGGGGGTCAATGTGGTATTAGCGACCGACTCGCTCTGCGCCGATAAATTTGCCGAAGATGCCAATACCCAAATTTGCCCGTCGAACGCCATTCCCGACGGTTGGATGGGGATGGATGCCGGCCCGCAAACGATCAAGGCCTTTAGCGAGGTGATCGAAGAGTCGAAAACAATCCTCTGGAACGGCCCGGTCGGTGTCTTTGAAATGGATCGCTTTGCCGGCGGCACGAAAGCCGTGGCCGAAGCCATTGTCGAAGCAACCAAAAAAGGGGCCTATTCGCTGATCGGCGGTGGCGACTCGGTGGCCGCGATCAACAAGTTCGGCCTGGCCGACAAGGTGAGCTACGTCTCGACCGGCGGCGGTGCCCTGCTCGAATACATGGAGGGTAAAGTACTCCCCGGTGTGGCCGCGATCCGCAAATAGGGAACTTACTTCTCTGCAAACGCAAAACGGAACCTCGAAAGGGTTCCGTTTTTTTTTTTTTAGGAAAGAGATGTATTTCGACCGGACTAAAAACGAGACCGTAAGATAAAAATCCTTTTATAATTCGGACTAAAAGTTTTACTTGGCATTTTTCTTGTCGAATAAAAGAAAAGAGAGGATAAAGAATGTTTTAATCGGATAAAAGTAACAAATAGAAATAATATTTGTTAAAATATTTGGATATAATAAAAGAAAGGGCTAATTTTGTAGGAAATACAAACTTCAAACTTTCTTTATGAGCAAACCAATCCTCGATGTCATCGACAAAAAAATTATTTCTCTGCTGATTAAAAACGCCCGGATGCCTTTTTTGGAAATCGCTCGCGAATGTGGTGTCTCCGGGGCGGCGATCCACCAGCGGGTTAAAAAATTGGAGGAAACGGGGGTTATCATCGGGGCACACCTTCGGATTGATCCTGCCGCGTTGGGCTATACGATAAGTGCCTACATGGGCATTCGCATCTCCGATGCCAGCTTTTATAACACAACGGTCGAGTCCCTGCGGCAGATTCCCGAAGTGGTCGGATGTCACTTCATCACCGGCAAATACAACGCCATGCTTAAGGTTCACTGCTTCGACAACGAGCACCTGATGCAGGTGGTTTTCGATAAAATACTTCAAATCAAAGGGGTAGCTCAAACCGAAACCTTTATCTCGCTACTCATGGCCTTTGAGCGACCGGTCGATATAGAAATTGATCGACCATAAATAAGTAATCTTAAAAAGTTACTTAATTATTTAAGTATCAGATATATATCATGAAACCCTTTCCGGACGAAAACTTTCTGCTCGACAGCGACCCCGCGCGCACGCTGTACCACGAGCACGCGGCGAAGATGCCGATTATCGACTATCACTGCCACCTCAACCCCCAAGAGATCGCCGAGAACCGTCGTTTCCGCAACATGACCGAGGTGTGGCTCGGCGGCGACCATTATAAATGGCGGGCCATGCGGGCCAACGGGGTGACCGAGGATTACATCACGGGCGACAGGTCGGATTGGGAAAAGTTTGAGAAATGGGCCGAAACCCTGCCTTATGCCATGCGTAACCCGCTCTACCACTGGGCGCACCTCGAACTGCGGCGCATTTTCGGCATCGACCAAATCCTGAAACCCGAAACCGCCCGAGAGATTTACGAGGCGGCGAACGAAAAATTGGCTCAGCCCGAATTTAGCGCGCAGGGGTTGATGCGCCGGTGCCGGGTGGAGGTGGTCTGCACGACGGATGACCCCATTGACGACCTGCGCTATCACCGGCAGATTCAACAGAATCCCTTTGGATGTCAGGTGCTTCCGACTTGGCGACCGGACAACGCCATGGCCATCGAAAACCCGGCGGCGTGGAATGCCTACATCGACCGTCTGGAGGCCGCCTCGTCGGTCAGCATCGGCTCATACACCGCTCTGCAAGAGGCGCTCAGTGTGCGTCACGACTATTTCGCCGGGGCGGGCTGTCGCCTCTCCGACCACGGGATGGACACCTTTTTTGCCGAGCCGTACACCGATGTCGAAATCGAGGCGATCTTCGCCAAAGTCCGCGCGGGCAAATCGCCCTCGGCAGAGGAACTGCTGAAATTCCGCTCGGCGATGATGTACGACTTTGCCGTGATGGATTACGAGTCGGGCTGGGCACAGCAGTTCCACATCGGCCCCCTGCGCAGCAACAACACCCGGATGCTCGAACGCATCGGGCGCGACACGGGCTTCGACTCGATCCTCGACGAACGGTGCGCCATTCCCGGCAACCGCTTTTTCGACCGGCTCAATTACAACGGAAAGTTGGCCAAATCAATCGTTTACAACCTCAATCCGGGCGATAACGAGGTGCTGATGACCATGCTCTACAACTTCAACGACGGCTCTCTGCCGGGCAAAATGCAGTTCGGAGCGGGCTGGTGGTTCCTCGACCAGCAGGTGGGCATGACCAACCAACTCAACGCCCTCTCGATGCTCGGCCTGCTGAGCCGTTTTGTGGGGATGCTGACCGACTCGCGCAGTTTTCTCTCCTATCCGCGCCACGAATATTTCCGCCGCATCCTCTGCAACCTGCTCGGCGAAGATGTCCGAACCGGCCGCCTCCCCCGCTCAGAAATGGACTTCCTCGGCCATATCGTCGAAGACATTTCGTACAACAACGCTAAAAATTATTTCGGGTTCTGAGCGTCTTATCGCATCGGCTCTTTGAATTTCAGGTAGAAAATGACTGGGTTGGCGTCGTCCGGGAGTTGTTTCAGCTCGTCAAGGCGGTCGAGGTTGTCGACCAACATCCCCTCCTGCGCCGCTGTGCGGAGCCGGGGGATCATCCTTGTCCGCGTATAGTAATAGATGCCTTCGCGGTCGGTATAAAAAGGAACAGCAACCCCTTGGGCCTCGGGATACTCCTGTTTAACAATCAGGTCGTTGTATAAAGAGTTTGTCGCTTGCGTGGTTTTGTTCTTTTTATCGTATCGAAACATTTTCAATGAATTTCCACGAAGTAGCATAAAAGAGATAAACTTCTCCGTTTCGAAATAATCGCGCATTCCGGTAAAACGGTCGATAAACCCCGACGAGGACGAACCGGGACCTGTGTCTGCATTGCGTTGGGCCGAAATCGCTTCCCTGTCTTTTTTATTGACAAAATCCTTACTTTCGATATAGATGTAATTTTCAACGCCCTCCGGAGTGACTTTGAATACCTCGGGTGAATATTTGTTGGAAAAAAGGGCATACTCGTTCCCCGACCGATAGATAAATTGGCTGTTGCCGACCACGGATACGTTGTTCCATCCCTCCAAATGCTTTCCAATGGGAAGGTAATAGTTTTCGATTGTGGGATCGTTCCTGCTCCACGATTTGAGCATAGAGTTCGATTCATCGAATGCCATGGAATTCAAATCGGAATAGATCAAATCTCCGACCGGAGCAATCGTCATAACGATTCCCTCGTTGCGATCGAGGCTCAGAGTTTCAATGTATTGGCCACTATCGAGGTCATAGGATAGGATTTGGCCTGCCATATTGTCGCTCAGGTAGATCAATCCATTGGCCTGGTCGACGGCAAAACCAGACAAATTATTGTACTCCCCCGGCTCGCGGCCACGTCGGCCAAACCGTTTGATGAATCGACCATTCGTATCAAATTCAAGGACAGAACCGCCGGTCTGGGGACTTCTGTCGAAAACATACAATCGGTCGTTCACACGGGAAAGAGTCATTATCATATCAGACATGAACGAATTTTCCGAAGTCTCTAAAATGATAGTTTGCACCTCGTCGCACAATTCGGATGCCAACGGAGAATCTATGGTTTCCGCCCTATCCAAATTGATTGTGTAAAGAAATCCATCCCTGCCGCTTAGCGATTGACAGGAATACAATCCGGCTATCAAAGCGGTTAATACAATGATTTTCTTTTTCATAGTTAGTAGTTGTTAGGAGTTTGTTTCAATTTGAAGTAAAGAATCGCATCGGAATAATAGTCGTCGGGGTCAAGCCCGTCAAGGTAGCGTTTGGCCTGCTCGGATAGGGGTTTGTCGGTCTGACTCATCATCATTACCTGAAACGATTCGAGTGATCCGTAGAAATAACCGTTCCAATAATCGTCCACATCGTAAGGAAACAGCTCTGTCTCATTGCCTCGGAATGGGCGAACCACAGTCTTACCGCTTTTCTTGTCGTAGAAAAGGTGCATTTTTTCGATCCCGAATCCCAATTGAGCATAGAGTACGTCCGGCGTATCAATATGCTTTCCTTCCAAGGCCATGTATCCGGCTGCCATATCTCTAATCATCTCATCCGAATTGGAATAGTCATCAGACCTTTTTTTGGTGAGTTCTTTTACTTTTGAAAAATCAAAGGCGTACAACGGGTCGATTCGCTCCTCGGTAACGTGATAGATCGTATCGCGGAACATCGGCGCAAAGGTCACTCGATTCTCCTTGCTTTCCGACAAGGTGTGCATCATGGCGTTGATCCTCCGGTTGTAATTGTAATCGAACCCTGTCGCAATCAGGTTTCCCAACGTATCCAAAATTTTAATGTTTTCGCGCTGGGTCATGGTCTTGAGGTCAAAACCAAACGCGGACATCTGACTTTCATGGACAATGTTTCCCTTTTCGGTGATCCCGATGTAGCCCGCTGGATCGCCTAAAGGTACGGTAAACAGATAGTTCCCATCGAGGTCGAAAACAACGCATTGATAACCGGAATTATCCGCCAAATAGAGGCGGTCGTTGACATAGTCAATCTCTAAACGGCTTATGGTTATTAGTTCCTGTGGCCCTCGGCCGATTCGGCCGATCTTTCTGATGAATTTGCCCGAAATATCGAACATCAGCACAGCACCTGGCCCTCCGATATCAACAAGGTAAATGCGATCCTTGTACACCCTTAGGTTGGTGGGTGTGCTCATATAGGCTTGTCGGGTGGTATCCAGACGGATAAATCCGATTTCAGCAAAGAGAGAATCCGTCTCGAACATCTTCGGCTGGGTGACCGTGATGGTCGGAATATCGGCAGGGCTTCCGTAACTGAAATCGTCCTTGTTGGGCTGAGAACCGGAACAACCGACAAAAATAAGGCCCGCCGCAACGATAAAAGGGTTTGTTTTCATTCGAATGGGTTAATGAAATTGTTGTAAGGTATGCAATTATTTTTAAAAAACAAAAGCGGCTGTCTCTGAGTGGAGACAGCCGCTTTTGTAGGAGGTTTTTGGATAACTACTGAAATTCGATCATCAACGCCCCCTTCGGTAAATTCTCGCCGGGTTGGACGTGGATCGTTTTGATCGTGCCGTCCATGGGCGAGAGAATGCGGTTTTCCATCTTCATCGCCTTGTACATCATCAGCTGGTCGCCCTCGCTGACACGCTGACCCTCAATCACATCCAACCGAATCACCTCGCCCGGGATGAACGAGAGCAGGTGTTTGGGGTTGGCCGGCACATACCGCTTGCGGTTTTTGTACATCTTGTTCAGCGTCGTCCGGTAGACACCGCCTTGAAGGTGCAACAACTCTAATTTATTATCTTCCATTATTTTCTTTCGTTGCCGGGCCTCCTCCAAGCCCAAAATACTGCGTTACGCTCCCTCGCGAAAATGCTCATGTACCTTTGTACACTGCGCTTTTGCTTCGGTCGCAAGCCTTGTCTTTTGGCCTTGGAGAAGCCCCTTTGTTTAACTCTGCCTAAAACGGCGGAATCCCGTGTTTCTTTTTCGGAGTGGGTTCCTCTTTTTTCAGCGAAGCGGCCAGCGACATCAGCACATATTCCCGCGTTTCGGAGGGTTTAATCACCGTGTCGACATATCCTTTTCCCGCCGCCACATAGGGGTTGGCAAATTTTTCTTTGTACTCTGCGATCTTCTGTTTGCGCATCGCTTCGGGGTCTTCAGCCGCCAAAATCTCCTTGCGGAAGACGATATTGGCCGCCCCTTCGGCACCCATTACCGCGATTTCGGCTGTCGGCCAAGCGTAAACGAAATCGGCACCCAAGTGGCGCGAGTTCATGGCGATATAGCCACCGCCATACGCCTTGCGCAGGATTACGGTAATCTTCGGCACACTCGCTTCGCTGTAAGCGTAGAGCATTTTGGCCCCGTGGCGGATCACCCCCATGTGCTCCTGATCCACGCCCGGCAGGTAGCCCGGCAGGTCTTCTAAGGTCACAATCGGGATGTTGAACGCATCGCAGAAGCGGATGAAACGCGCCGCCTTGTCCGACGAATCGCAGTCCAACACACCCGCCAACACCAGCGGCTGGTTGCAGACAAAGCCGACCGTCTGGCCGCCCACGCGCCCGAAGCCAACCACGATATTGGCCGCAAAAAGTTCCATTACTTCAAGGAAATCGCTCTCGTCGACAATGGCCTTCACTACATCGCGCACATCATAAGGAATGGTCGGGTCGGCCGGAACGATCGAGGCCATATCGTACTTCGCCTCGGGAAGTTGCGTGGGGATCACCTCGGCAGGCTCGGTGTTGCTGGGGGGGATCATCGAAATGAGCTTGCGAATCTGCAAGAAGCATTCGCTCTCCGATTCAGCAAAAAAGTGGGCGTTGCCCGTGATTTCGGCGTGCACACGCGCTCCGCCAAGTTCCTCTTGCCCAATCTCTTCGCCCAACACGGTTTTAATCACATCGGGGCCGGTGATAAACATTTTCGAAACGCCGTCGACCACAAAAACAAAGTCGGTGAGCGCCGGAGAGTAGACCGCGCCACCCGCGCAGGGGCCTAAAATCACGGAAATTTGCGGAATTACGCCGCTGGCCTGGGTGTTGCGCAGAAAAATCTCGCCATAGCCCGCCAGCGCGTTTACCCCCTCCTGAATCCGTGCGCCACCCGAGTCGTTGATCCCGATCAGCGGCATCTTCATCTTCATTGCAAAATCCATCACTTTAGTAATCTCGCGGGCATGAGCCAACCCCAGCGAACCGCCGACCACCGTGAAATCCTGCGCGAAAATAGCCACCGGCTGGCCGTTGATCTTGCCCGTCCCCACGACCACGCCGTCGCTGGCCAGCTCCTTGTCGAGCATCCCAAATTCCCGGCCGTCGTGTTTGACGAACATATCAAATTCGTAGAACGATCCCTCGTCCAACAGGGCTTCAATGCGCTCACGGGCAGTGAGTTTGCCCATGGCTTTTTGTTTCTCGATGGCTTTTTCTCCACCGCCGAGGCTCACCTTCGACCGGCGCGCCTCCAACTCCTGAATCTTATCGTTCATTAACGACATAAGTATCTGATTTAGTGAATATATCGGGTTATTACTATCTAATTTGAACGGACAAGTTTACTACTTTTTTTTGACAGTACCTCTGAAAACGGAATGTGTTCTACAACATATTGCCGGTATAGACGAAATAATCCGCCGGAAAACGCAGCTCATCCGGCAGGTGATCGAACAGGCCGAAAATCGCCGAGCCGGAACCCGACATCGCCGCATAGCGCGCCCCGCAGGCGTACAACCGCTCTTTGATCGTGGCCAATTCGGGGCAAGTGGCAAAGACAACCGGCTCAAAATCATTGTGAACGCTCTCCCGCCAACGGCCTATATCCTCGGCCAAAAGCGTGGCCAACGGCTGAATAGGGTGCGCGGGCACAATGCGCGCATAGGCCTGCGCCGTGCTCACCCCCACCGGGGGCTTGACGATCACCACACGATACGCGCTCAGGTCTATGTCGCAGGGCGTGAGCTTCTCGCCCCGCCCGGTGGCGATCATCGGGCGGTTGCGCACAAAAAAGGGCGTGTCGCTCCCCAACTCCGCCGCCAAAGCCTCCAATTCGTCCTCGGAAATGTTCAAGGTAAACAACTCGCCCAGCATCTTCAGCGCGAACACCGCATCCGCCGAGCCTCCCCCCAGCCCCGCCGCAAAGGGAACGTTTTTGTGCAGGTGCATTTTCACCCCGCCGATGCCGTAACGGCTGTGCATCAGATCATAAGCCCTCACACAGAGGTTTTTTCCCGCCGGAGCGTCGATCGCGATCCCCGACGTGGAAAAGGTACAACCGTCACCCTCATCCCGCAGGATTTCCAGCGCATCGCACAGCCCCGGCACGGGAACCATCGCGGTTTCGATGTCGTGGTATCCGTCGGGGCGTTTGGCCGTCACCCGCAGACCGAGGTTGATTTTGGCGTTTGGAAAAAGTATCACGGCTCAAAAATAACGCTTTTTCTGACATTTGTTGTGTTCAGTCTTCACAAAACACAACAAAAGGCACTCCCACGGGAGCGCCTTTTCTGTTTTGTGATATTTGCTTGATCCTATTTGCGGAAGAGGAGGGGGGCAAATTGGTAGAGGCTCCGTCTCCAAGATTGCCATTCGTGGGCCGTTTCCGGAGAGATGTAGGAAACGCCATCGATGCCGATAGCATCCCATTCTTCAGCCGCGCCACCGATCTGAGCCGCGCCGTTGGCTTCTTTGCTACCGAAGCTCATGAAGATCACTTTCACGTTCTTCTTGAAGGCTTCGAGATCCTCTTCTGCGATTTCAGCCGGTTTGAAAGTACCGCTACTGAACATCCCGACGTAAGAAAATTCGTTCGGGTTGGCGATAACAATCGACTTGGTTTGCATACCGCCCATCGACAGGCCGGCCATGGCGCGGTGCGACTGTTTGGCAATCACGCGGTAATTCGATTCAACAAAAGGAATCAGGTCGTTCAGCAGGATGTTTTGGAACTGAGCGGCAAAGTTAAAGCCACCGCCGCCACCCGGACGTGCAGCCGGAGCCGCACCCGGAGCACCGCCCGGACGCGGGCCTTGCGGAGCCTGTCCCGGAGCACCAGCACCCGGACGCGGACCTTGCGGAGCACCCTGCGGAGGACGCATCGCGCCGAAATTGAAGTTCACGCTACCGTTTTCCATTACGATGATGAACGGAACGGCTTCGCCTGCGGCCAGCAGGTTATCCATAATCATGGCCGTAAAGCCCTGACTGCCCCAGCCGGTTTCGTTTTCGCCCATACCGTGTTGGAGGTAGAGAACGGGGTATTTTTTCTTCCCTTTTTCATAGCCCGGAGGGGTGTAGATATAGACCCGACGCACACTTTCGGTGGTCGAAGAGTAATAGTACGTTTCGCGCAACTCGCCGTGGGGGACATCTTTCCGTGCGTAGAAGTCGGCGTCAGCGGCCGGAACTTCGATACCGCTACCCCAGCGGCTGGCACCGTAATAGTACAGGCTGTTGGGATCGGGTACCGATGCGCCGTCGATGTTCAGCTGATAGTAGTGGAAACCTTCGTCTTGCGGAGCAGAGTCGCCCGTCCAAACGCCTTCGGCGTTTTTCTTCAGGTCGTATTTCACGCCGCCCAAATCCAATTGAACCAATTTAGCCTCGGGAGCTGAAATGCTCACGCGCACAATGTTTTGCGAATTAACGGCCGGAAATTCTTTCCCTTCTTGAGCGGAGGGCGAGGGTTTGAAATCTTCGAGAACCCGCTGAGCAAAGCACACCGGGCTTGCCACCAAAGCGGCCAACAAAAGGGTGTAAAATTTGTTTTTCATACGTTTGTTTTTAGATGAATAGTAAGTAAAAGATGAAGCAAGTTAATCAATTTTTAATGATTTTCAAGATTACTTCCAAAAAAATTCAAGACATCGCAAAAAAAAGGAACTGAAATCTCAGCTCCTTTTTCGTGTTGTCTTATATTAAGGGGGCTTCTAAAAATTCAAAAGACAAGGCTTGCGACCGAGACAAAAGCGCAGTGTACTAAAGTACTCGAGCATTTTGGAGAGGGAGCGTAACGCAGTATTTTGGATTTTTAGGAGTCCCCTTAGGGGTACACAGCTTTGTACCACCCCAACGTTTCATAATATGCGGTCACTTGGCCCAATTTGGTCGTGCTTCGCGGCACGTAGGTGCTCAGGCCGCTGTATGCCCGGATCGTAAAACCGTCGTCGTCGGGCAAAAAGCTCTCTGAATGGCGGAAATAGGGAACAACCTGCGTCATGACTGCCTCGAACTCTGCTAACTGTACCGGTGAGGCGATTTGTTGCATAAAGCTCCCCAAGTCGAAGAAGACACGATAGGGATGGGTTGAATTGGTACGGTCGAAATGTTGCAACGACCCATCGGGGATGGCCGTAATTGTCTCCATCGGCGTGTTTTTCAGTACCTCCCGAACCACATCGGCCAAAGTTCCGATCTGGCCGGGGCGAATCAGCGAGAGGGTCGACCCGTAACCGCTTCGGTCGTAAAAGCGGTAGAAGGCATCGAGGAAGTCGTTGTATTTCGGCGTTGTTCCCAACAGGTATTCGGGGATAACCTCATAAGGCATCCCGGAGGCCAAGATTTCGGTGGGCGAGGCGATCAGGTAATCGGCTTTGCCCTGCATTTCATAGGCAAATTCAACAGCCCCCATGTAGCAGGCATCCATTGCGATGTAGTCGAACAGTCCGTCGGGGATCGCCTCGGCAAACTCCGTGATATTCATCCAGTCGGTTCCATCCTGCCCAATGGCCCGCGAACGCGCCGAGTAACTCGGATTGGCAGGCAACCAGCCGGTGCCGTGCGACCACATCAGAAAACTGTATTTCTGTGCCTTGAATTTCGGATTGTCGAACACCTCGGCAATGACGGCGGACAACACCTCGCCCGAGGCCGAATTTTGCTCATTGTACTGTTTGAGCACCTTAGTTGTGGCACTCCCGTTTTCGCCCGGAACAACTTGCAACAGAAGGGGATTGGTGTCGCCTCGATCGTTCGAAGCCGTATAGGGGTCGTGGTAGATCAGGATGTTGTTGGCTTGTAAATGGCCGGGCTTTACCCCCTTGAGCAGGGAGAGAATGTTTTGATAATCAAATTCATTGCTCCCATAACCCAAACTGTTTTGCGCGGCCATATAGATCAACAGCGTGCGCTCGGCACCGTTGGGGTTGGGTTGTGGCACATCGTCCTCTCGGCTACAAGAGAAAAACAGGGCACACGTGGCCAATAAGATCAGGGTGTATTTTTTCATCGTCAATGCTTTCTTAATGTCATAAAAACGCAATTCCTCTGCCCGATATTGCGCGGGCAAACAAGGCGCAAGGTAGCAAATATTTCGCCGAATTACGTATATTTGTACGAAAAAGCAAGGGGAAATAGATGTCCGATCTGAAGCAAAGTACCACCAAAGCGATTCTTTGGAGCGCGCTCGACAAGGCGGGGCAACAGGGGTTGCAGCTGGTGGTGGGCATCGTCACCATGCGCCTGTTGGCCCCGGAGCAGTTCGGGATGATCGCTCCGCTGACCCTTTTTGTCGCCATCGCCAACATCCTCTCCGAGGGGGGGCTTTCGGTGGCATTGATCCGAAAAACCGATGCCTCGGAGCGCGATTACAACACCGTGTTTTGGTTCAATTTCGGCTTGGGAGCGATTTTTTACCTCGTCTTGTTTGCCCTTTCGCCTTGGATCGCGTGGTACAAAGAGTCGGCTGAACTGACCGCGATCGCTCGGGTTGAATTTCTGTCGGTCGTCTTCTCCTCGTTGGGGCTAATTCAGTCGACCCTGTTAATCAAACAGTCGAATTTCCGCCACTTGGCGCGCGCCAACGTGCTCTCGGTCTTTATCTCCGGGGTGGCGGTGGTCGTGCTGGCCTTGTTGGGCTATGGCGTATGGGCTTTGGTGGCGCAGATTTTGATTCAGTCGGTCTCCAAAACGCTGATCCTGTGGATGCTTTCGGCGTGGCGGCCCCGCCTGATCTTCAGCTGGGCATCGGCACGGGAGATGTTGGGATTCTCCTCGAAACTGATCGCCGGCAGTCTGGCCAATACCGTGTCGGCTAATTTTTATACCACCGCGCTGGGGCGTTATGTCTCTCAGGCTCAATTGGGTGCCTACGACCGAGCCAACAAGATCAAAGAAACCGCGACGGGTTTTCTGAGCCACACGTTCGGCAATGCGATCGTGGTCATGCTGGCGCAACTGCAAGACCAACCCGAACGTTTCCGGGAGGCGTTCCGCAAATCCCAGCGTTCGATCTCCTTTCTGCTCTTTCCCGCCCTCGTCGGCCTAATTGTCGTGGCCCAGCCGATGGTCGAGGTTGTCCTGACCGCCAAATGGCTTCCGTCGGTGCCCTACATCCGCCTGCTCTGCCTCTCAGGCATGGTCGCCACACTGAATAATATGCACGGCCGGGCGCTGAAAGTCAAAGGGAGGTCGGACATCACACTGGCCTTAGACATCACCGATGCCCTGTTGCTCATCGCCTTCCTGTACGCCACCATCCGTTATGGGTTGCAGGTGGCCATCCTGTCGGACGTGGCGGCCAAAATCCTTGTTTTTATCAGCTATGGGACGGTCTCCTCGCGCATTTTGGGGTACCGCTGGGTCGACCAGTTGCGCGATGTGCTCCCCTATACCGCATTGGCTGTCGGGATGGGCGCGGCGATTTGGCCGTTAGGGCTGGTGATTACCTCCCCGCTCTACCTGTTGATCTCCCAACTCGCCGCCGGAATCGCCCTCTACCTCGCCCTGACCCGCCTGTTCGGCATGAAAGAGTGGGCAGATATAAGGCAGATTTTCAGGAAATTATAAATTATGAATTATGAATTATTTGTCTTGGCTCGGCCTTGCATTTTTGCGTGGCGAAGCCCCAATTCATAATTCATAATTTATAATTCATAATTCTTTAATGAGCGATAGCAGGATATAAAGCACAAGGATCATCGGGGGGGCGTACATCCACCAGCCGAAGAGGGAGAGAACGAGGAGCAGGAGCGACAGTCCCAAAAAAATGTATCGTATTTTGTTTTCTCGCCAGCCCAGCGATTTGAATTTCAGGCTGAACATGGGTATTTCGCTGACCAGCAAGGCCGAAAGAGCGAGGGCCAACCCGATTAGGTACCACGGACAGGAGAGCAGGAATGCCAACGGCTTGCCCTCCGGGGTGCCGATCAGGAAAATGAGCGAGACGATGAGCAGGGCATTGGCCGGGGTCGGCAGGCCGATAAATTCGGTCGACTGCCGGGTGTCGACGTTGAATTTGGCCAGCCGCAGGGCCGAAAACAATGCGACAACGAAAACCAACCATGGTTCCCACCCCGAGAAACCGCTCTGCCGCAAGAGGTTGAAGAGCACAAAGGCCGGAGCCGCTCCGAAGCTGACCGTGTCGGCCAGCGAATCGAGTTCTTTTCCCGTTTCGGAATAGGCGTGTAACAACCTGGCAACCAGACCGTCGAGAAAATCCATCACGGCGGCCACGACGACCCACACGAATGCCCCGCCGAAATCTCCGGCAAAAGCGCGCTCGATCGCCACACATCCGGCGGCCAAATTGAGGCAGGTGATCGCATTGGGCAGGGTAAAAAGTTTGATCTTCATGGCAACGGTTTTAGAAATTCCCTTTATTATATGGTAAAGGTAACCAAAAATTACCTTTTCCCGCCGTATGCGTAAAAGTTTCGGGTGACGTGGTTGACAAAATTGATCGTCTGGGCGGCACCGTTGAACGCTCCGCACTGCACCACTTCGTCCTGGGCGTACTCGGGCTGAGCCTTCAGGCGCAGGTATTGCGCCACGTCGTCCCACGAGTCGGGGTTCGCGCCGTATTTCTCGGCGAGCCGCCGGGCATCCATCACGTGGCCGATGCCGCCGTTGTAACAGGCCAACAACATGGCGTTGCGGTCGGCGGTCGGGGTGTCGGCTGAAAATTGGAGCGATTGGCGGATTTTTCGCACGAGCTGGGCACCCACCCGCACATTGACCTCCGGGTTCATCAGCTCTTCGACCGGGACATGAAAGGCTTTGGCCGTGGCGGGCATGATCTGCATGATGCCCCGTGCCCCGCGCGGGGAGACCAGATAGGCGTTGTATTTCGATTCGCTGTACGCGATGGCCGAGAGCAGTTTCCAATCGAGACCCTCCTCCCCGGCCACGCGCTGAAAGAGTTCGTCGTAGACTGAGAGTGCCCCGGCGGCGCGGTTCCGGATTCCGCCGGAGACGATACGCTGGTAGATGCCTCGCTCGAAATAGAGCGCCTGCAAGTCGCGTGAAGCCTCCGTTTGCTGAAACCCGCGAAGCCAGCTGACAAACCGGCGGCTCTCTTCGGGGCGGCGGTTGTCGAGGATCATGCAGACCGGAACGGGTTCGTCGAAGCGGTGGATTTGTTCGATATTCAAGATCATCGCGCACCCCAATTGCGCCTCGCTCTGTTCGCAGATCAGGAAGTCGTACTCGCCGTTAATCAGTTTTTCTAAGAGTTCGAAGGTGTTGCGGCGTGAGGCGGTAAAGCGAGCCGTCGGCAACGAGTCGAGCAACCGGTCGCACGATTGGGTGTGGATAAAGCCTTGCGAAAAGAGGGTATTTTTCCCCCGGAGCGACTCCCAAGAGTCGGGATTTTCTAACGTGCGAGCCGTCCGCCGGGTGGTCAGCACCACATAAGAGGTCTCGTAGAGCGGAACAAGGGTCTGCCGCTCGTCGAGGTTGTCGGCATCGAGCGTGGCCACCATATCCAAATGGCCTTTGGTCAGCTGTTTGCGGTAGGCTTTGGGTGTGTTTTCGGAGACGATTTGCAGTTTTTTGCCCTGCGATTGGGCATAAGCGTCTAACAGGTCGTAGGTTAGCCCTAACGATTGGCCGTTGAAGGTAAAATAGCCCGGCATGGCGAGATCCATCGCCACGGTCAGCAGGGGTTGACCCTCTGCCGCCTCGGCATCGGGTTGTTGCAGGGCGCAGTGCGAGAAAAGGGAAAGAGCTAAAAGAAGAAAAAGGGTCTGTTTCGTTTTTTGAATCATGCTTTTTTTTATTCGTTCAACTTGCCGGAGTTAGTCGTAAAAACTCCAGGAAAATCCAAACTTCAACATCCTCCGGTTGAGTGGATAGTGCAGGACGCTGAAATAGGTGGGTGTTCCGAACAGGTCTTGGTTGACGTGCTGGAACTTGGCATATACCCGCATCCGTTTCCATTTGGCCGAAACAAAGACATCGAGGTAGGGGTAATCGCCGATTTCGCGCGAGCGGGCATTGCCCTGTGCGTCGGTGGTAAACCGATCTTGGTTGTGGAACTGCATCAAGGCCGGGTTGTAGGCCGGTGCATAATATTTGGTGTTATAGTACCCCGAAACCCCGATCTGCATCTGCATGACGTTGCGTACCACAGTGAAATCGAGGTAATAGGAGGCATTGGCACTCACCAACGGAAGCGGCACAACGAGATCGTCGGAGCTTTTTTGGAACAACACCCGGTGGTTCAGGTGGAGGATGCCGAGGGTGAAATTTTTCATCAGGTAGGCTCCCGTCACGCTCAGCGTATTTCCGCTGTCCTGAATGGGTCGAACCGTATAGATTTCGGCACCGTCGCTGTTTTTGTCGGGGGCGTACCCATAGTAAATTTTGTCGGTGGTCAGGCTCTGCCATACCCCCGCTTCGAGGCCGATCGAGGGGATGTCGAGCCGGGCTTGCAGGCGGGTTTCGGTCTCTTTCGAGAAGTCGTTGTTCCAAATGAAGTGGTTCGACAGGTAGTGCTGTGTCCAATAATCGGCCGTGTGGCTATCCATAAATCCGGAGACAGTCAGGCGGATGGGGCGGTTGCGGATGTAAGCGCTGAGTTGCAATTGGGCATCAATCCGAATGTCCTGACTGCGAAAACCTGCCAAATGGTAGTTGACTCCCCCACTCCAGCCGACATAGCGGCGCAACTTCCCCTGCACCGAGCCGTAAAGATAGGTGTCGCTCTTGTCGACGCTCTGGGGCGAGGCGTAGATGTATTCGTCGTGCATATTCGACGCATAGTATTGGTGCATCGAGAAGCCGATCCCGCCGTCGATCGTTCCAACGATTCCGTCGCGGTTCCAGGGCTGAATCTGGACGAAAAGTTTGTTGTCGATCCGCCGTTCGCTCAAGGAGTCGAGCGTCGTATTTTTGTTGATGTACCAATGGTCGTAATAGTTGACCGAGGTGGTCTTCAGGTCGGTATTATAGGGGTCTCCCTCCGGAAACTGACTGCCCGATCGGGTGTCGGTGTAGGTGCGGTGGCCCGTGCTGTATTCAAAGGCGTGGCCGATGAAAAGCGACGATTTGTCGGCGATCGACAGGTCGAAATCGGTCACCCGTTGCAGGGGGATGCCATAGGCCTGTGTGACGTAAAAGGTGTTGGTTCGGAAGTTGTTTTTCGCGTCGGTCAGCCGAATCGGGATGTTGTCGGGCAGGGTGATCTCCAAATCGCCCAACGCGCTATCCCACTGAATACCGCCGTTTTCGATCACCTCGGCGCGGTTGAAGATGTAGCCCGCAAAGAGTGAGTACCGTTTGCCGGTGTGGCCGAAAGCCAGCGAGAGGTTTTTGTCCTTGGCCCGTTGGCGACGGTAGAGGCCTTTGGTGCCCCGGTTCAGGTAATAGAGGTTGAAGCCCGTTGAGGGCGATATGTTTTGGGCGTGGGTTATCCGCAACTGCTCCTCGGCGCGGGAGGTCTGCCCGGACATATACCAAGAGAGGTTGGTAAAGGGGCGTTTGGTGTTGAAATAGGGTGCCCGTTCGGGGGTGATCAGGTAAGCGTCGTATGCGCTGAGGAAGGAGAAATCGTGCCGCTCGGGGCGTTCAAAGTAGTTGAGGAGCAGGGACGCGCCCCCCAAATTGCCCAAATAGGCCGACCCCACGTCGGGAATCATAAAGGGATAGTCGACCTCAAAACGGCTTTGCAGGGTGTCAACGGCCAGCGTGTCGATCACGTTATAGCCCGGACGTACTGTCCACGAGAAGATTTGGCGGCTTCGGAGCGAATCGTCGAAAAAATAGGACTCCAACGGCTTAATCACCTTTTCGACCTTCGTCGAATCGGCGGCCTCGCCCGAAGGTGTCTCCGTTTTACCCAACAGACGCTGAAGCAACCCCAATTGCGCCCAGGCCTGTCCACTCAGGCAGACCAGCAACAAACCCGTTGCCAAGAGGCGGAAAAGCCGTTTTATCTCTCTCTTGTGTGTTGACATTCAGCTTAAAAAGCAGTAAAAAACGGGGTAAAGGTAGTAAAAATTTTGGAAAAACCGCTTTTCAGACGAGAGACTAAAGACGAGGGACGAGAGACGAAAGAGGAGGCTGGTGCAATTTTTGCTTTTTACGCCCTGCCGAAGTAACTTATTTCGTTTTTTTTCGTTATATTGTATAATGAAACGTCAAAGTTTCTATAATAACTTAAATTAGATACCCATGAAAAAGATACTTTTTAGTCTATTGGCCGCCGTTGCCCTGAGTGGCAGGGCTTCGGCACAAGGGGTCGACATCAATTTCAATTTTGACCTCTATCCCGATTATTACACCTCCTACGAAGACGATATTTACCGCTACGGCTTCAACATCAACAGCTATGCGGCGCAATACGAGGATCGTTTTGTGCGCCAAATCGTGCGCGATTACGGCCTGCGCGCTTCACAGGTTCGCCGTTACCTGCGCCGGGGCTATTCGCCGAGCGACATCCTCTTCGGGGCTGAGTTGGCTTACCGGACGGGCAACTCGTTTTCGTACATCATGGATTGGTACTATGACTCCTCAACACGCGACTGGATCGCCCTTTCGCTCCGGCTGGGCATCCCGCTGGGGTCGGCGCGGTTTAACCTGATTTTGGGGAGTTTCGACCGCTATTATTCCGATTGGGGACATTACTATTACGGCCTCCATCCCAATATGCCGCCGCCGATGTACAACCACAGCTGGTCGTATTTCCGCCCCTCGCCAACACCCCATCGCCCGGGGCCGAACTATCGTCCGCCGCAAAACAACCGCCCCGGTCCGCCCAGCAGTTCTTCCTCCGGCTCATCGAACGGCACCCGTCCGGGGCCGAACAACAATTCGGGCAACGTGCGTCCGGGACAGGGTTCCGGCTCGTCGAGTGGTACTCGCCCGGCCCCCGGTTCTTCCTCCGCACCGAGCCGCTCCGAAGCGCGCCCCGCGCAGGAGCAAGGAAACAATTCGGGCAATGTGCGTCCGGGACAAAGTTCTACCCCGAGCCGTTCTGAAGCGCGTCCGGCACCGCAACGTGAGAATAATGCCGGAAGTGCGTCTAACTCTTCGTCGTCGTCCGTCCGCCGATCTGAATCGAGCACCCGTTCGTCCGGAAGCAGTACCCGTTCGAGTGGCTCTTCATCCCGTTCGAGCAACTCCTCGTCCCGAAACAGCAGCTCCGGCTCGCGCAGCAGCAGTTCCGGTTCCCGGCGATAAATTGGTATAAACATAAAAAACGTGCAAACCGACAGGGTTTGCACGTTTTTTTTTATGCGGTGCGTAGCTATTTCAGCAGTTTATCAATGTCTTCTTTGAGTTTCGGAAGGTGGTTGAAGAGGATACCCCAAATAATTACGTCGTTCACCTTGTCGTAACCATGAATAATCCTGTTACGCAAATCAACAATTTTTCGGGCGTTATCAATGCGGATATCAGGGTCGGCGAGCAGAAGTCTACCGGCGGCCTCTCCAATGATTTCCAACTCCCGTTCAATGCAACGGCGCAAGAACTTCTTTTGCTTGTAAAGGTTAAAGTCGCGCTTTTCGCCGAGAAATTCAGACAAATACCCGTCGATTGACTCTATGGCTTCCCGAATATCAAGCAGGGATTTGTTTATATCTTCACGCTGCTGCATAAATTAACTGTTTGGTGCGTTCTACACTCGCGATAAAATAGGGATTGGATAGTGAATTTTCAGTTACCAAATCGACATCCCTGCCCAACAACTCCTCCAAAGCCCATGCCAGCTCGAAATAGTTGTCGGCATACTCTTCGAACGACAAACCCTCTTCAAAGGCAATTAGAAAGTCAAAGTCGCTCTTTTCGTTGAATGTTCCGGTAGCGGCTGACCCGAAGAGGTACATCGTCGCCACGCGGTACTTTTTGCAAAGTGCCAGCAACTCGGGCAGGTGTTGTGCGATGATCGGATTCATAACGTTGTGTTTTAATGCTCTTTGCAAATATAGTAAAAAGAGAGAGACAAGCCAAATTTATTTGAGACTCCCTAAAAAACCGCACAAACCGCTCCCTGCCAGGGGCGGTTTTTGAATTTCTCCGTTAAACGAATTTCTTAGGCTTTGTTCGGATAAGGAAGCGAATGTTATTTCGCCGCTTCAACAGATGCTTTACGGAACTCTTTCAGCAACTTGGACAGTTCCAAAGCGGCTTTACGGGCGCGGGTTCCGGCTGCTTTGTTGCTCTTGGTCAATTGCAATTCGGCGTTCGTCGTAAACGCGGCAATTTGCTCCTCGATTT
>JAISHQ010000056.1 GCA_031262465.1 Rikenellaceae bacterium | reverse complement strand
CTCGCCAAAATGCTCGAGTACGTTTAGTACACTGCGCTTTTGTCTCGGTCGCAAGCCTTGTCTTTTGAATTTTTAGAAGCTCCCATTAATTTAGAGGAAAATGACAGACGAAATTTATGAGATATTAGACGGCGGCAAGCGATTGCCGTTGGTTGAAGATTTTTATACGATTCAGGGCGAAGGGTTCCACAGTGGAAAACCGGCCTATTTCATCCGCTTGGGCGGGTGCGACGTGGGGTGCCGCTGGTGCGATGCCAAATACACCTGGAATCCCCGGCAGTTTCCGCCGCAAGAAGTCGACACAATCATCCAGCGCGCCTGCTCCTTTCCGGCGCAAGCCATTGTCATCACCGGGGGCGAACCCTCGCTTTACCCCTTGGGTTACCTGACCCACGCCCTGCGCGAGCGGGGGCTGCAAATTTTTATCGAGACCTCCGGGGTGCGGCCGTTGGACGGGGTGTTCGACTGGGTCTGCCTCTCGCCCAAACGGCAAAATCCACCGCTAACCGAAAACCTATCACGCGCCGACGAGCTGAAAGTCATCATCGAAAAGCCCGACGATTTCGCCTGGGCCGAAGAGAATGCCACCCAAGTCTCCGAACACTGCCGCCTCTACCTCCAACCCGAATGGAGCCGGTACGAAGAGCTGATCGCCCCGATCGTCGAATACGCCAAAGCCCACCCCCGCTGGAACATCTCCATCCAGAACCATAAATTCATGCACATCCCTTAGCTGGGCTTCTTTGCTTCGACTGTTCTTTTCAGCCTCCGCCCGCCTTCGACTGCCGCTTTTAGAAAGCGGCGCAAATCGTCGCCTTTTGTAAAAGGCGACACCGAAAACTTTTGTGCTTTGGCTTGCAGGGCAAAAATTCCCTGCGGGAACTTTCCTCTTGTCCGAGATGCCCCTCTGCTTCCAAGCGAGCTTGGGCAGGGGCATCCCAAACAAGAGGCATTCACCTCCTGCGGAGTGAATGTTTTTGCCCTGAAAACTAAATTCACCTCAGTTCTCATTTATTCTCCCTAAAAACAAACAAGGAATCCCAATCGGGCGAAGCCCGACAAACAAAATGTTCCGAGACACGCTATTGTTTGACGAACGTTCGGCTCGCGAAGCGAGACGATAAGGAGGAGTTGCGTGTGAGGAACATTTTTAGCGTTTTTGGTTACTTTTGGGGCGATGCCAAAAGTAACAACACTAAATTCTTTGCTTCTTTCTTTTAGGATAAAAGAAAGAAGAGAAAAAATCCGTATCTTTGCCCGATAGAAGCTCTCTTCAAAAGCATAGCCTATATATGTCAAAACAGACCAAAGCCCGTCTCATACTCGAAGACGGCCATCAATTTACGGGGTACAGCTTCGGCGCTCCCCAGCCCGTTTCCGGGGAAGTCGTTTTCAATACCGCCATGACGGGTTACCCCGAAAGTTTGACCGATCCATCTTACGCGGGACAAATATTAGTCATCACTTACCCCCTGATAGGGAATTACGGCGTTCCGGGTTGCGAAACGGAAGACGAAATTCCCTGTTTTTTTGAATCCGACCGCATCCACATCCGGGGCCTCATCATCTCGGATTACTCCTTCGAGTACAGCCATTGGAACGCGCTGAAAAGCCTCGACGAGTGGTTGAAGGAGAACAACGTGCCGGGAATGTACGGGGTCGACACCCGCCAGCTCACCAAGTTGATCCGCGAACACGGTGTGATGTTGGGCAAGGTGGCCATCGACGGACACCCGGTTCCGCCCGAATTTATCGACCCCAACAAAGACAACTTGGTGGCCGAAGTCAGCACGAAAGAGATTCGGACATTCGGCAATGGGCGGCACAAGGTGATATTGGTCGACTGCGGAAGCAAGTACAACATCATCCGTTGCCTCTGCAAACGCGACACAACGGTGACCGTTGTGCCGTGGGATTACGATTTTACGGCCGACGATTACGACGGAGTGATGATCTCCAACGGCCCGGGCGACCCGAAAATGTGTGGCGCGACGATCCGCAACATCCAAAAGGGGTTTGAGGTCGGCAAACCGATTTTCGGCATCTGCATGGGCAACCACCTGTTGGCCATGGCCGCCGGAGCCGACACCTATAAATTGAAATATGGCCACCGGAGCCACAATCAGCCCGCTTTGCAGGTAGGCACCAACCGGGCGGTGATTACCTCCCAAAACCACGGCTATGCGGTCGATCCGCAGGGGTTGGGTGCCGATTGGGAGCCTTATTTCGTCAACCTGAACGACGGCACCAACGAAGGAGTGCGCCACCGGAGCAAGCCCTTCTTCTCCGTGCAGTTCCACCCCGAGGCATCGAGCGGCCCGGTCGACACGGAGTACCTGTTCGACGACTTCATCGCCTGCATCCGGCAAAGTAAAGGGGAGATTTAACGACCAACGACCTCTCTCCTAAAAACGCGAAAAAAATACGTCAGATATGCCACAAGAAATCAAAAAAGTAGTCCTGTTAGGCTCCGGCGCGCTGAAAATCGGCGAGGCTGGCGAATTTGACTACTCCGGTTCTCAAGCCCTGAAAGCCCTCAAGGAAGAGGGGATCGAAACCGTGCTCATCAACCCCAATATCGCCACGATTCAGACTTCGGAAAACATCGCCGATCGCGTCTATTTCCTCCCCGTTACGCCGGAATTTGTCGAAGATGTCATCCAGCGGGAGCGGCCTCAGGGCATCCTGTTGGCCTTTGGCGGGCAAACCGCGCTGAACTGCGGGGTCAAACTCTTCCAGAGCGGGGTGTTGGAAAAGTACGATGTCAAGGTGATGGGTACCCCCATTCAGGCGATCATCGACACGGAAGACCGCGAAAAATTTGTCGAAAAACTCGACCAAATCGAGGTCAAAACGATCAAAAGCGAGGCCGCCACAACGGTCGCCGAGGCCAAACGCATCGCCGCCGAGTTGGGCTATCCGATCATCATCCGCGCCGCCTATACGCTGGGTGGGCTGGGGTCGGGCTTCTGCGACAACGAGGACGAACTCGACGCGCTGGCGCAAAAGGCCTTCACCTATTCGCCGCAGATTTTGGTCGAAAAATCGCTCAAGGGGTGGAAAGAGGTCGAATACGAGGTGGTGCGCGACCGTTATGACAACTGCATCACGGTCTGCAACATGGAGAATTTCGACCCCTTAGGCATCCACACCGGCGAGAGCATCGTGGTCGCCCCGTCGCAGACGTTGACCAACTCCGAGTACCACAAGTTGCGCCAATTGGCGATCAAGATCATCCGCCACATCGGCATCGTGGGCGAGTGTAACGTACAATATGCCCTCGACCCCAATTCGGAGGATTACCGCGTGATCGAGGTCAACGCCCGCCTGAGCCGTTCGTCGGCGCTGGCCTCCAAAGCCACCGGCTATCCGTTGGCCTTTGTGGCCGCCAAATTGGGATTGGGCTATGGCCTGCACGAGCTGAAAAACTCAGTCACCAAAATCACAAGTGCCTGCTTTGAGCCGGCGTTGGACTACATTGTCTGCAAGATTCCCCGCTGGGATTTGGGCAAGTTCAAAGGGGTCTCCCGCGAGTTAGGCTCGAGCATGAAGTCGGTCGGCGAGGTGATGGCCATCGGACGAACCTTTGAGGAGGCGATCCAAAAGGGCCTGCGCATGATCGGGCAGGGAATGCACGGCTTTGTGGCCAACAAGGAGTTTTCGGACATCGACATCGACACGGCCCTGAGCCACCCGACCGATAAACGCATTTTTGTCATCGCCCACGCCCTGCACAACGGGTACAGCGTCGAAAAAATACACCAGCTCACCAAAATCGACAAGTGGTTTTTGGAAAAACTGCGCGGCATCGTGGCCATCGAGAAAGAGTTGGACACCTATAATCAAATAGACAACGTGCCGGACGAACTGTTGTTGGAGGCCAAACAGAAGGGCTTTTCCGACTTCCAATTGGCGCGTACCGTACTGAAAGCCACGGCCGAACAGATCGAAGACAAGATGTTGGCCATTCGCGCGGCCCGCAAGGAGCGTGGCATCACGCCGGTCATCAAGCAGATCGACACGCTGGCGGGCGAATTTCCGGCCATGACCAACTACCTCTACGTCACCTACAACGGCGTGGCCCACGATGTCGATTTCCCCCGCGACGGGCGCGATGTGGTGGTTTTGGGGTCGGGAGCCTACCGGATCGGCAGTTCGGTCGAATTTGACTGGTGTTCGGTCAACGCGAGCCACACGATCCGCAACCGGGGCTATCGCTCGATCATGATTAACTACAACCCGGAGACCGTCTCGACCGACTACGACGAGTGCGACCGCCTCTATTTCGACGAGTTGACCTTAGAACGGGTTTTGGATATTACCGACTTGGAACACCCTCTTGGCGTGGTCGTTTCGGTGGGTGGGCAGATTCCGAACAACTTGGCCATGCGCCTGCATCACCAAAATGTGCCGATTTTGGGCACAAGTGCCGAAAACATCGATAACGCCGAAGACCGCCACAAATTCTCGTCCCTGCTCGACGAAATCGGTGTCGACCAACCGCGCTGGAAGGAGCTGACCTCGATGGATGCGATCTATCACTTTGTCGACGAGGTGGGCTTCCCGGTGCTGATTCGCCCGTCGTATGTACTTTCGGGCGCGGCGATGAACGTGGTCTCGAACCGCGACGAGTTGGAGCACTTCCTGACGCTGGCCACCAACGTCTCGAAACAATATCCGGTGGTGGTGACCGAATTTATCGAGAACGCCAAGGAGATCGAGATCGACGCGGTGGCTCAGAACGGCGAGGTGATCGCCTATGCTATCTCCGAACACGTCGAGTTTGCCGGGGTTCACTCCGGCGATGCGACGCTGGTCTTCCCGGCGCAAAAAATGTATGTCGAAACGATGCGCCGGATCAAAAAAATCTCGCGTCAGGTGGCTCAGGGGCTTCACATCTCCGGGCCGTTCAATATGCAGTTGCTGGCCAAAGACAACGACATCAAGGTGATTGAGTGCAACCTGCGGGCTTCGCGGAGCTTTCCGTTTGTCTCCAAGGTATTGAAGGTCAACTTTATCGAGCTGGCCACCCGGGTAATGTTAGGGGAGCAGGTCGAACCGCCGCACAAATCGGCCTTTGAGTTGGATTATGTGGGGATTAAGGCCCCGCAATTCTCATTCTCGCGCCTGCAAAAGGCCGACCCGGTGTTGGGGGTCGAAATGGCCTCGACGGGCGAAGTGGGGTGCATCGGCGACGATTTTTCAGAGGCCATCCTCAAGGCGATGCTCTCGGTGGGCTATACCATTCCCAAAAACAGCGTCCTGTTGTCGACCGGCGACAGCCGTTCAAAAATGGATATGCTCACGGCGGCCAAATCGCTTCAGCGCGGCGGCTTTACGATCTATGCGACCAAGGGGACAGCCGACTTTTTGGCATCAAACGGGGTCGAGGCCACGCTGGTACATTGGCCCGATCAGCCGATGGAACCCAATGTGCTGACCCTGATTAAGGAGAAGCAGATCGACATGGTGGTTAATATCCCGAAAAACCTCTCCTCCAACGAGTTGAATAATGACTATTCGATCCGCCGAGGGGCGATCGACTTCAATATTCCGCTCTTGACCAACGCCCGGCTGGCCAGTGCCTTCATCACGGCCTTCTGCCGCCTGAGCAAGGAGGAGCTGAAGATAAAGAGTTGGAACGAGTATTAATTTGAGGGAACTTCGAAAAATCCAAAATACTGCGTTACGCTCCCTCTGAAAAATGCTCGAGTACGTTTAGTACACTGCGCTTTTTCTT
>JAISHQ010000028.1 GCA_031262465.1 Rikenellaceae bacterium | reverse complement strand
ATAAAAAATAGAGATTAGTAGAAACCGGTTTCTACTAATCTCTATTTTATCCCTGTAATTGCAAAATAATCAGCACTCTACAGCTTCTCCCAAGCGCCACTTTTTGCACCATTACCCCTTTTAACCAAAGACCTTTTTCAGCCGCTCCAGCGCCTCGGCGACCACCGCGCGCGGACAGGCGATGTTGATGCGCTGGAAACCCTCGCCGCCCGGGCCGAACATCGTCCCGCCGTTGAGCCAAAGCCCCGCACCCTCGACGACGCGGCGGGTGAGTTCGGCAGGCGCGAGGCCATAGTCCGAAAAGTCGAGCCAAAGCAGGTACATCGCCTGCGGGTCGATCAATTTTACACGCGGCAATTCTCCGGCCAAAAATTCACGCACCAACCGGATATTTCCCTCCAAATAGGTTTTCAGCTCCTCCAACCAAGGCCCGCCGTGGGTGTACGCGCTTTGGCAGGCCACCAGCCCCAGCGTGTTCAGCTGGCTGTACCCACTGCGACCGATTTCGGCGCGGAGTTTTTCGCGCAGGGATTCGTCTTTTACGAAGATGTTCGAGGCCTGCAACCCGGCCAAATTGAATGTCTTGCTCGGCGCGGTGGCCACGACGGCATTCGGGTCAATCGTTCCGAAACAGGTGTGGGTGTGACCGCTCCAAACAAAATCGCAATGGATTTCGTCCGAGACCACGATCACCCCGTGCCGTTGGCAAATCTCGCTCATCCGCTCCAGCTCCCCGCGCGTCCACACGCGGCCGACGGGGTTGTGGGGGCTACACAAAATAAAGAGTTTTACGCGGCGGGCAACGATCTTCTCTTCAAAATCCTCGAAGTCAATGCCATAACGTCCCTCGGTCTGCACCAACGCATTTTCGACCAACTCCCGTCCGTTGTCGCGCACCACGGCATAAAACGGATAATAGACCGGTGTCTGTATCAGCACCGCCTCACCCGGTGCGGTAAAAGCGCGCACGGCCTGCGCCAAACCATAAACCAGCCCCGGCGATTTGACAATCTCTTGCGGGGCGACGGTATAGCCGAATCGCTCCGAGAACCAGTGTGTTACGGCCATGTAATACGCCTCTTTGGGTTCTGAATAGCCGAATATTCCGTGCGCCACGGCGCGTTGCAGATCGGCCAACACCTCGGCAGGTGCCGGAAAATCCATGTCGGCCACCCACATCGGCAACAGCCCCGGGGGCATACCCCTTTCGACGGCAAAATCCCACTTGATCGAGTTCGTGCCGCGACGATTTATCGGTGTGTCAAAGTTAAATTTCATACCATTTTCATAGCAATTTCAGTGCGTTTTCTATGTCGCGTTTGAGGTCTTCGACCTCCTCCAATCCGGCAGAGAAGCGAATCAGGTTATCGGTGATGCCCGCCGTGCGCTTCATCTGAGGAGTGAATGTGCAGTAAATCGTCGAGAAGGGGTGGATGACCAACGAACGGTTGTCGAACAAGTTGGTCGCCCGGCGAAAGAGTTTCAGCGCATCCATAAAGCGGAAACAGTCGTCTTGCGAGGCCAACTCCATCGTGAACATCGCCCCCGGATCGCCTGTAAAAAAGGCATCCGACAGCGATTTGTATGGCGACGATTCGAGTGCCGTGTAGCCCATGCGCACGACCTTCGGATGGTTTTCAAAGTGGCGTGCCAGCGCGTGGGCCGTGGCACTCATCCGTTGAAAGCGCACCCCGAGCGTGTCCATGCCGAGCGACTGTTGCCAAGCCGTGTCGGGGGTCATGTAACCGCCCAAGTTGCGCACGATCTCCCCGCGAAGTTTGGCCGTGAAGCGAGAAACGGCTGGAGGCTCGGGCATCGCGGCCAATTTTCGGTTTTTTGTCCAATCGAACGTGCCGTGATCCACGATCACCCCGCCGGTGCCCGTCGCCCCGCCGGAGATGTATTTGGTGGTCGATACCACCTCGATGTCCACGCCGAACCGCCGTGCGTCGAAAGCGCACCACGGCACCAGTGTGGTGTCGACGATCAGCGGAACGCCTTTGGATTTCAGTATGTTCGATATAGCGGGCAGGTCGGCTATTTCCATGTGAGGGTTGGTGATTAGCTCGACAAAAAAGGCGCAGGTATTTTCGTCCACAGCCTCCGCGATTTGTTGTAAATCCGCCGCGTCGACCCACCGAACCTCCACGCCGAAGAACGCCAGCGTGCTGTTGAAAAACGCGAACGTGTTGCCAAACAGATGAGGCGAGGCGACAATGTTGTTCCCGGCGGCGGCAATGGCAAAAAAGGTGTTGGTGATCGCCGCCATGCCCGATGAGAGGGCGATGACGCTCGCCGCACCGGAGGCGGCAAGAATCTTGCGCTCGAAATGGGCCACACTCGGGTTCGAGATGCGCGAATAGGTGTGTTCGCCCGTCTCGCCGCGAAAAGCGGCGGCAATGGATTCCGAGTCGGCAAACTCAAAGGCGGCGTTGCGGTACACAGGCAGAGAGAGGGCACCGTGGGCATCGGGTTTTTCATAGTCGGCCCCGATGATCCGGGTCGAGAAATGGAGGTCGTTCATTTTTGCATGGTTTAGTGCCGCAAAAATAGCAAATAATGAGCGTTCTTAGAGCTTGTTTGGATTTTTTTACCGAAGCTATTTTTGAGCTATTTTTGCATCCATTTTTTCTCGTAAACGCGACGCATAGTGGTTCTATGTAACAAGTTTACGAGAAAAAATGGGGTAAAAAGAGCCGAAAATAGCGAGAGTGAAAAATTCCAAACAAGCTCTTACAGGTAAAACTCAACCTCCGTGTAATTTTTCATCTCGAAAATTTCGAGAATCTGATCCCTCTCGGCCATAAAGCGGACAGATGTCCGGTCGCGTCCACGCCCGAGGTCGATCGTCTTCACCGCCTTGATGCGGCCGGGGTCGGGAGCCATAATCACCACACGGTCGGCCAAATAGACCGCCTCGTCGATGTCGTGAGTGACAAAAACAATGGTTTTTGCGCACGTCTGCCAGATGCGGATCAGTTCGTCCTGCATCCGGGCGCGTGTGATGACATCGAGCGCGCCAAACGGCTCGTCCATCAGGAGCATATCGGGGTCGACGGCCAACGCCCGTGCCAGAGCAATCCGCTGGCGCATACCCCCGGAGAGCTGTTCGGGATAGTAGTTTCGGAAGGCCGTTAGCCCAACGAGGTCGAGGCAACGATCGACGGTTTGTTGGCGTCCGGAGGGGGAAAGATTCCGGTTCTCCAACCCCAAGCCGACGTTGCGCTCGACCGTGCGCCAGGGCAAAAGGCCATAATCCTGAAAGACAACGGTGTGGCGCGGGTTAGGCCCGTCGACCGGCGAACCGTCGATCAGTAGGCTCCCCGATGTGGGGCGTTCAAAACCGGCTATGGCGTTCAACAGCGTGGTTTTTCCACAGCCGCTCGGGCCGAGCAGGCAGACAAATTCGCCCTCGCGAACGGTGAGCGACACATCGGCCAGCGCAGTGAAACGCTCCGCCCCGCGACCGTATTCGACCGAAAGGTGTTGGATGTCAATCTTGGTTTTCATCGTTTCGCGCCTCCCCATTTTTTGTAAATCTGTTTTTCACCCCGATTTACTGCCGTGTCGAGCAACAGCCCGAGGGCACCGATCGTCAGGATCGCCACCAACAGCCAATCGGGACGCAGGTTGTTGCGCGAGTCAATGATCAGATAGCCCAGCCCCGACTGCGCACCCACCATTTCGCCCGCCACAAGAAAGACCCACCCCGTGCCGATGCCTTGATGCAAACCTGTTGAGATTTGGGGAAACGAGGCGGGCAGGACGATCTTGGTGAGCGTCTGAAAGCGGGTAAAGGCGAAGTTTTGTGCCACCCGGAGGTAGATTTTCTCGACCCGACCGACCGCTGCCACGGTGGCGAGCAAGACGGGATAAAAGACAGAAATGAAGATGATGACCACTGCCGGAATGTCACCTATCCCGAACCAAAGCACGATGAACGGAGTCCACGCCAAAGGCGAAACGGGACGCAGGAGCTGAATCACCGGATCGACGAAAAGCCACGCCCCGGCAAACCACCCGAAGAGCAACCCTGCCACGATCCCACACAGCGCCGCCGTGATGTAACCGACCACAAACCGAGCGAGGCTTGTGGCGATGTGTGCCCCGAGGGTACCTCCGGCCAGCAACTCCCACCAACTGCGCAGAACCTGCACCGGTGTCGGGAAGAGCACGCTGTCGTAATGCACAGCGGCCAACTGCCAAATTGCCAGCAGGAGGGCGATCCCGACCGCGCCTTTCCAAAGTTTTGCGCCCATTATCAATAGAGGTCAGGGGCTATAAACTCTTCGTAGGTGGGTGGCGTGTCGGAGAGTCCGGCCTCGCTCACGCGCCGGGTCAGGTCGTCGTAATAGGCCCGGCCAATGGCCAAATCGTCGAACGAAATCCAACGCAGGGAGAGGTCGTAAACGGTTTTGTCAATGTTCAACTGCTCGCGGGTAAGCTCAAATACCTCCTCGCGGTGGCTGTCGATATACTCACCCGCCTCTTTGTAGGCCTCGACGAACTCATGCGCGGCCTTGTGATGCTGTTCGATGTATTTTTCGTTCAACACCAGCACACAGCAGAGCGAATGATCCCACAGCTCGGCCGACTCAAAGAGCACCTTGCCAATGCCCGCATCGACGGCTTTCGCGCCAAACGGCTCGGCCACGCAATAGCCCGCGATCTGCTCTGAGGAGAGGGCATAGGGCATATCGGGCGGGGCGAGTTCGACGATATTGATGTCGTCGACGCTCAGCCCGGCATCACCCAACACCTGATTCAACAGCAGGTAATGTGACGACTGCCGGTGAGGAATGGCAAAGGATTTTCCGCGCAGATCGCTCGCCGAGTTGATACCGGGGGCGACAATCACCACGTTGCCGTCGGTGTGACCCAACGCCACGGCCTTGAGGCCGATGCCGATCTCGCGCGACTTCATGGCCAACTCGACCAACACCGAAGCCCCGTCGATGCGACCCGTGTTGAGCGCGTCGGAAAGGTCGGTCCACGAGCCGAATTTGACCAACTCGATGCGGGGGCTGTCCCCTTCTTCTTGCAAGGCCGCCGCTGTGAGCGCGGGAAGCGCGTGGGTGATAGGCAGATAGCCTATCTTAATGGTTTCCGTTTCGTTTTCTTGGCAGCTGGCCAGCGACAGAGTCAGCAGAGCGGCCGCCCAAATGCTTTTTTTCATAGTTGTTTCTTTTTTAAGTAATGGAGGAAAATTAGTGATTCATTTTTCGAGGCTATCGTCGAGGCAATTTTTCGGGTTCGAACCGATGGCTTACCGGGGTAAGTCAAGGGTCGAAGCTGGAAAAGGGGCCGACGAGAGGCCGATAAAATGGTTCAATAATTTTTTGACATTGCTTATAAATTGATCTACGAGTATTTGGGTTATATAAATAGCTATTCAATAATGGGTTTTTAATTGGTGGCAACGAAATGTGATTTGAGTGAGTGGGAGACGAAGTGATTCGCCTCCCACTGTTTTTTATCCGCTGTCAGTGGATATTTTTCGGTGGAAATCTGCTATATTTGCATTCATCAGATAAGGATAATATGTCAAAACGAATGAATATCGCCTTGCTGGCCGGAGGCAACTCCTCGGAGTACGAGGTGTCGATCGGCAGTGCGGCGCAGGTGATGGGGGTGATCGACCGGACGAAATACACCCCGTGGCTCATCAAAGTCAGGGATACGCGCTGGTTTTACACCGATTCCGAGGGACGGGAGACCGATGTCAACAAGAACGATTTTTCGCTGGAACTCGACGGCGAAAAGATTTTTTTGGAGTACGCCTTGATCCTGATCCACGGTACGCCGGGCGAGGACGGGCTGATGCAGGCCTATTTTGAGATGATGGAGATTCCCTTTTCGTCGAGCGGTTTTTTGACTTCGGCTGTGACGTTCGACAAATCGGCCTGCAAACGGATGCTGGCTCCGACCGGGGTGGCTCTGGCGCGTGAGATTTTGCTGACCCGAGGCGATGCGGTCAATGTGCCCGCCGTGGTGGCCGAGTGGGGGTTGCCGCTCTTTGTCAAGCCCAACGCCAGCGGAAGCAGTTGCGGGGTCTCGAAGGTGAAGCGCGCCGAAGAACTTTTGCCGGCCATCGAAATGGCTCTCGGAGAGGGAGATCAGGTGATTATCGAGGAGTTTATCGCCGGAACCGAGGTGAGTTGCGGGGTGATGGTGACCGGCGGCCAGCCGACGCTTTTTCCGGCGACGGAAATCGTCTCGAAAAACGAATTTTTTGACTATCAGGCCAAATACACTCCCGGAATGTCGGAGGAGATCACCCCGGCCCGCATCCCCGAGAGCGAGGCCCGCGAGCTGAACCGCCTGTCGCTCTTGATTTACCAATGGCTTTGTTGCCGGGGGGTGGTTCGGATCGACTACATCATCCGGCAAGGCACGCCCTTCCTGATCGAGATCAACACCGTTCCTGGCATGAGCGCGGGCAGTATCATCCCCAAACAAGCCGCCGCCATCGGTATGACGTTGACGGAGTTGTTCGATAAAATTATTACTGATACTTTAAGAAATTAAGAATATGACAGTAAAAGAATTGGCTGAAAAACTCGGGTTGCGGTTTTTCACCGGGCAGGCCGGGCTGGATCGTCCGGTTACCGGGGGGTACACCTCCGATCTGTTGTCGGACGTGATCGGACATTCGCAGGAGGGGCAGGTGTGGATCACCCTGCAAACCCACCGGAACATCGTGGGCGTGGCCTCGTTGAAGGATTTGTCGGCGATCGTTTTGGTCAAAGGCTTTACCCCCGACGGCGAAACCATCGAACTGGCCGAAACCGAAGGCATCGCCCTGTTGGGCACCTCGGAACAGGCGTTTGAAATGTCCGGGCAATTATACCAACTAATAAGGGTTTAATCTGTCGAAAGACCTTCGTACTTTCTTGAAAGAAAGTACCAAAGAACTTTTTCGGAAACTTCGTTTCCTGCTATCTTCGTTCATGAAACGGTACAGGGGGTATTCGCTGTTTTCAGCGTACCCCCTGTACCGTTTCATGAAATAAAGTCAGTCAAGAGATACGTAGTATCTCCGAAAAGTTTTCTGGTTCTCTTTTTCAAAAGAGAACAAAATCTTTTTGATGGAATTAAATCCTTATTTTTTGGTTAATTTCTCCGAACTCGCCATCCTCGGCATTTTTCTTGTTATAGCGAGTGCAAGAACTTTACTTATCTGAAGAAGAAGCTATGGAAAAAAAGAATTTGGCCTGGGGAGTAGGAGGGGCGTTGTTGGGACTTGGCGTGGCCGGAACGTTATTGTATTATCGCCATCGGCCAACGATCCCTGCCGGGGTCGAGGCGGTAAAGCCCTTTAACGCGGCGCGTTACCTCGGGCGTTGGTACGAGATCTGCCGGATGCCGATGCCCTTTGAAAGCGGGTTGTCGCACGTGACGGCGGATTACAGTTTGAACGAAGACGGAAGCCTGAAGGTGGTCAATACCGGGTTTTCCCTGCGGAAAGGGGAGTGGAGCAGTGTCACGGGCAAGGCTGTTTTTGTGGGCGATCGCTCGGAAGGCAAAATGAAAGTCTCCTTTTTCGGGCCGTTTTATGCCGGGTATAACGTGGTTGAGATTGACGACGATTACCGCTATGCGCTGGTTTTCGGTCGGTCGTTGGACTATATGTGGATTCTCTCGCGCGAACCCGAGGTGCCGGAAAAGGTACTCCGCCGGTATCTGAAAAAAGCCGTTTCAGCCGGGTATGATTATTACCGGTTGATATGGACGGAACAAGAAGAGTTTTAACGTCTTTTGAAGTAATGTTCCGGCAGTTGCATGAGTTGCAAGGATAGGGTGATGATGCCGATGCCGATCAGCGAGGGGAGGTCGGGTTTTTCGTCGGGCAACAGGAGCCAGCTCAGCAGACAGCCGACCACGGGGATGAGGAATTTCCACATATTGAGTTCCGACACTTTGACCCCCGGCTTGTTCAACACCCCGTACCAGAGCGTGAATGCGCTCGCCGGGATGATCGCCAGCCAGACAAGTGCCCCGTAAAATTCCAGAGGCCAATGGACGTGAAACTGAGGTTTTTCGACGGCAAACGAGAGTGCCAAGAGCAACAGCCCACCGACAAAATTAGCCACAGCGGTCAGCACGATGGGCGAAATTTGAGAATTCTTTTGTTTGACAACCAAGATGTTGGTGTAACTGCCGATGATGTTGCTCAAGACCAATAACCCGATTCCGACCCAAAACCCAGGCTCACTCCCGGCCAGCTCGCTCCCGGTGGCCAGACTAATAAAGAGAACGCCACAAATACCCAAGGCGATGGCCAACACCTTGCGCAGGGTCATTTTATCGTCGTGCAGGGTGAGGTGAGCCATCACGGCGACGAACAATGGCCCGGCACCGACGATAATGGCCGAGGTTGCCCCCGGCACCCGGTCTAAACCGACAAAGAAGAGGCCGTACTGCAAAAAAGTCTGCAAAAAGGCAAAGGTCAGCAAGAATTTCCACGCTTTCAGCACCCCCCTCAAGTTCTCTTTGCGGATGAGGATCAGGGGCACGAGCAGGAGACCGGCCAGCGTAAAGCGCATCCCGGAGAGCAGGATCGGATCGGCATACTCCATAGCAATCTTGGCTCCGGCAAAGGCCGAACCCCACAGCAGGCAGGCCAAAACGGCTTGGATTTTCAGGGAAAAATTCATCGCAGGGGCAATGTCACGTTTCAGGGGCAAAGATAAGCGTTTGTTCGGAATTTAGGAATAACAAAATAGAGGCCTTGGATTCCGGTTCTTGAAAAGAAAAACCCCCTGTCGAATCCGTTTTCGACCGGGGGTTAGCGTTTGTTTGGAACTTCCCTCGCTCTATAATTTCACCTCTACCGCTTTGCCGGTGTAGAGAATTTCGTGAGCGGTGGGAGAGGGGGCGATACCGGTTCCCGTTTCGGGCGAGACGATAACGACCCGGAGCGTTCGTTCTTTTGTCATCCCCGGGAAGGAGCCTTTGCGTTTGCCGACCGTCAGCGTTTGGCTGGCATCGTCCCAGCTCAAGGTGAAGGTGCTGAATTTGCCCTTTTCATAGTTGTAATTGTTGCCCTCGTCTTCATAGACGGTAAACGAGCCGTCCGCACCGGGGTAGATGCGAATCTCCCACGGGGCATCCATCGCCTCTTCGGCGTACTGTTTCACCGGCCCAAGAGGCACGATAGAACCGGCTCGGACGTAGAGCGGCGTTTTGGTCAGGTCGACATCGACCTCCATCGTCCGCCGTCCGTCATAGGATTCTCCACTCCAAAAGTCGATCCATCCTGCTTGATTTTCAGGCAGGTAAACAATCCAATTATCTACACCCCCTGCGAGCACCGGCGCTACCACTAGGGCGGGGCCGAACATACATTCGTGCTTTTGTTTCAGTGCCTCCCGATCCTCCGGAAAATCCATCACCAACGGCCTTGTCAGCGTCGAACCCTCGAACGAAACCGCCGCATTCTGCGAATAGATGTACGGAAGCATCCGGTAACGTAAATCGAGGTATTGGGCAAAAATTGCCTCGACCTGTTCGCCATAACGCCACGGCTCGGTTTGGCTCATGTAACCATGCACCCGCATCAGGGGCAGGAATGTTCCTGCCTGTACCCAACGGATCAGCTGTTCGTGGTATTCGGGGTTGCTGTATTGGTCGCGCGGGCGGAAAAACCCTCCGGCATCATACGTCCACCACGGCAAGCCCGAGGCCATTTGCCCCAGCCCTCCGGCGATTTGCCGCCGCAGGGTTTCCCAGTCGTACCCGACATCGCCCGACCAAGTGGCCGCCGCATAGCGTTGCATCCCCGAGAAGCCACTGCGGGTAAAGATCATGGCCCGCCGCTCGGGGTCGTCGCGCCGCAACCCCTCGTAGATGGTTCGGCTGACGTAGAGCGGGTAGACATTGCGGTAGAGTTCGCCGGGCGTTGTTCCGGCGTTGATCCGGCGGTTTTTCAGGTCGTCGTTTTCCGGCTCGGTCGCGTCCTGCCACCAAGCGTCGATCTGATAGGGTTGTAGGAGTTTTTTGCTGAAATTCTGCCAATAAAAGGCGGCGGCCTCCGGGTTGAAAAAGTCAATCCAGTCGCTTCCGGCCAAGTAATATCCCCGTTCCTCCATCGCTTTGCCGACTTCGGACTGCCGGTCGATTTTAGACCAGACCGAAATCATCAGCCGCATATCCATTTCGTGCAACTCCTGCACCATCGCGGCGGGGTCGGGGTAACGATCTTCGTCGAACTGCATGGCGTTCCAGCCGTATTTTCCCCAATATTGCCAATCCTGCACAATGAGGTCGATCGGCAACTGCCTCTGGCGAAATTCACGCGCGTTTTCTAATAGTTCTTCTTGGGTGTTGTA
>JAISHQ010000026.1 GCA_031262465.1 Rikenellaceae bacterium | reverse complement strand
GCGCGGAGCGCGAACGTCGTCATGCCTAACAGCATGACGACAAGACAAGCTATTCTACGGGGAGCGAAATGGGATAGCATCATGGGAAGTTATGAGTTATGAATCGTTGCGAATTATAAATTATGAATTATGAATTATTTATCTTTGCTCAACCTTACTTTTTTGTGCGGCGAAGCCCCAATTCATAATTCATAATTTATAATTCATAATTCTCTATTAAACGCCGCTGAAGGAGCTGAACCCGCCGTCGATAGGCAGGACGACACCGGTGATGAAGCTGGCGGCTTCGCTGCACAGGAATTGTACGGCGCCGTTCAGTTCGGTGATGTCGCCGAAGCGTCCCATGGGGGTTTTGGCCAGCACTTTTTTACTGCGTTCGGTCAGGCTTCCGTCGGGGTTGATGAGGACCGCGCGGTTCTGGTCGCCGATAAAAAATCCGGGTGCTATGGCGTTGACACGCACTTTATCCCCGAATTTCATCGCCATTTCCATGGCCATCCATTGGGTGAAGTTGCTCACGGCGGTTTTCGCCGCCGAGTAGCCTGCCACGCGGGTTATGGCTGAAAAGGCGGCCATCGAGGAGACGTTGACAATGCTCCCGCTCCGTTGGTCGGCCATCACCCGGCCAAAGACCAGCGAGGGGTAGACGGTGCCGTTCATGTTGAGCTGGGTGACCTTTTCCCAATCGGCGATCTTCATGTCGAAAATCGTCTGATCCTCGGCCAATGTCGCTCCCGGAACGTTGCCCCCGGCGATGTTGCAGAGGATGTCGATCCGCCCCCAGCGCGCCACGATTTCGTCGGCCACTTGTTGCAGGCTTTCGCGATCGAGGACGTTGCCCACGATGCCGATCGCCTCGCCGCCCAAGTCGGTCAGCTCCTTGACACGGGCATCGAGGTTCTCGCGGCGGATGTCGATGGCCACCACTCGGGCACCCTGCTGGATAAAACTTTTGGCGATGCTTCCGCCCAATACGCCACCGGCTCCGGTGATGACGGCCACCTTGCCGGCTATGCTAAACATTTCGTTCATATTCTTATGTTTTTATGGGGACTTCGAAAAATCCAAAATACTGCGTTACGCTCCCTCGGCAAAATGCTCGAGTACTTTAGTACACTGCGCTTTTGCCTCGGTCGCAAGCCTTGTCTTTTGAATTTTTGGAAGCCCCCTTATGTTTCTATAAAGAGATACCTTTTTTGATTTCGTCGTTGACCACGGCCATTACGCCGTCCATTTGAGCAAGGGCGAACATCCGGCCAAAGAACGAATAGCCGGGGTTGTACCCCTTGTCCGCGTCGTCTAACATGAGTTTGCCGTGGTCGACCCGCATGGGCAGGGCGGGATTTTCCCGCTCGAAGATGCGCACTAAGTCGATCAGGTGTCCGCGCCCTTGCAGGTGGGGAGCCTCCACAAAGTCGCCGCTCGGCAGGATGTCGGTGCTCCGCAGGTGGACAAAGCGGGTACGCGAGGCAAATTCACGCGCCAGCGCGGGCACGTCGTTTTGCGCACCGGAGCTGAGCGACCCGGCACAGAAGGTGATCCCGTTGCAGGGGTGGTCGACCGCCCGCACCAGCCAGCGCAGGTCGTCGGCACCCGTCACGATGCGCGGCAGGCCGAGAATTTGGCGCGGCGGATCGTCGGGATGGACACACATATTAACCCCATATTGCTCGCAAACGGGCATGATCCGTTCGAGAAAGTATTTCATGTTTTCCCGCAACCGATCGCGGTCGATGCCGTCGTACTGAGCCAACAGACGGCGGAAAATCGCCACCGGATTTTGGTCGCCCTCCTTGATGTTGCCGTTGACAAAGCCCTGGGTTTTGACGATGATCGCGTCGATCAACTCCTCTTTTTCGGCCTCGGTAATTGCCTGATCCAGCGCGTCGACCTGAGCCAAAATCTCCTGAGGGTACTCCTTCTCAGCCCCCGCTCGACCCAAAATTTTCAGGTCGAAATAGGCGAAGCGCACCCGATCGAAATAGAGGGTCGCCGTGCCGTCGGGCAGGGTGCGGTGCAGGTCGGTGCGAATCCAGTCGATCACCGGCATGAAGTTGTAGCACACCGTTTTAATCCCGGCTTTGCCGAGGTTATCGAGGCTGACGATGTAGTTGTCGATCAGCCGGTCGCGCTCCGATCCGGCGTATTTGATCGCCTCGCTGACCGGCAGGCTTTCGACCACCGACCAACGCAGGCCGGCGGCTTCGATGTATTGTTTCAGATCGAGAATGTCCTCGCTCGTCCACACCTCCCCGTTGGGGATCGCGTGCAGGGCGGTCACAATCCCCTCGACCCCGATCTGACGGAGCATCTGAAGGGTGATCTTATCGTTTTTCCCGAACCAACGCCATGTTTTTTCCATGATATGTGATGTATTAAAAACTCCTATAAGCCCTCCCAAAAGGGCTTATAGGAGTTCCAAGGACTATTCAGTGGCTGTTCCTTCAATAGTCTTGATCGTCCCGTCCGGGTTGTATTCGAGTTCGATCACCTTCAGGCTGCGCAACCACGTTCTGCCGCCCGAGGGAACGCTGTCGTGGTGGAACAGGTACCATTTCCCTTTGAACTCAACAATGGCGTGGTGGGTTGTCCACCCCACGACCGGGGTCAGGATCACGCCCTGATAGGTGAACGGGCCATAGGGGTTGTCGCCGATGGCGTAGCACAACCGGTGGGTGTCGCCGGTGGAGTAGGAGAAGTAATATTTGCCGTTGTATTTGTGAATCCACGAAGCCTCGAAGAAGCGACGCTGGGTATCACCCGCGGTCAACGGCGCACCGTCTTTGTCGAGAATGACCACGCCCCGAGGCTCTTCGGCAAATTGCAACATATCCTCGCTCAGGCGAACGATGCGAGCCGGTATGCCGGGTTCGTCGTCCTTCGGAAATTCGGCACTCTCCAGCGCCTTGTTGTCGCGGTAGCGTTGCAACTGCCCGCCCCACAGGCCACCGAAATACATATAATAGTTGCCGTCGCCGTCGTCCAAAATGGCCGGGTCGATGCTGTAACTGCCCCGGATCGGATCGGGTTGCGGGATAAACGGCCCGTAAGGTTTGTCGCTGATGGCCACGCCGATGCGGAAAATGTCGGTTTTGTCCTTCAGCGGGAAATACATATAGTATTTGTCGCCCTTTTGGGCCACGTCGCAGTCCCACAATTGGCGGCCTGCCCACGGAATTTGCTCTACGTCGAGCACCACACCGTGATCGGTCACCGCCCCTTCGGCATCGTCCATCGAAAAGACGTGGTAATCCTTCATGTTGAAGTGGTCGCCGTTGTCGTTTTCCTCAACGCCGCTCTCCCAGTCGTGCGAGGGATAGATGTAGAGTTTGCCATCGAAGACGTGGACAGCCGGGTCGGCCATATAATCGTTTTCAACCAAGTATCTTGCTTTTTTCATCGTTGTTTTGAATTTTGTGTTCTATTAAATAATAAGAAAGAGGCTGTCTCGGAGTTTTGAGACAGCCTCCGTTTTAACTTCAAATGGAGAATTAAGGGGGCTTCTAAAAATTCAAAAGACAAGGCTTGCGACCGAAGCAAAAGCGCAGTGTACTAAAGGTACATGAGCATTTAGCTTCGCTTTTCTCCTTCGCGCCTCAGCAAAATTGCGAACAAGTTCGCTTTTGCCCTCGGCTTGGCGTCGATTTAGCGAGGGAGCGTAACGCAGTATTTTGGATTTTTAGGAGTCCCATTTGTTTATTTGAGGTTCTGAATCCACTCCACAACCGGTTTCGGCTGGTGGTTGCGGTCGTACAACAGCGGGTAATCCGTCCGTCCACGGATCGGGAAGCCGTTTTTCCACGATTCGCCGTCGGTCAAGCCCCACATGGTCACGCGGGTGATGTTGTCCTGGTATTTGAGGAAGAGTTCGAAGAAATCCTGCATCCGGGCATTCCAAGCGGCAGAAACATCTTCCGGAAGACCGTCAACATAGGGGTTCAGCGAAGCCTGATACTCTTCGGTGTCGCTGATGTTGGCACTCTGGCTTTCAGCCGACGGCAGGGCGGAGAGGTCAAATTCGGTAATCATCACGTTGACACCCTCGGCGATGAAGGCCTGAATGCTCTTTTCTACTTCAGAGATTTCGGGGTAGTCCATGCCGTAGTGAGCCTGCATACCCACTGCGTCGATGCGGATGCCTTTTTCTTTCAGCGAGCGGATCATCTTAACCACTGCATCGCGACGGCCGGGCAGGAACATCGAATAGTCGTTGTAATAGAGTTCGGCATCCGGGTCAGCTTCGTGAGCGAACTGGAAAGCGAGCGGAATGAAGTCTTCGCCGATGATGCGTACAAAGGGAGAGAAATAGCGCAGGTCGCCGTTGTCTTCAAAGGTTTCGTTGATGACGTCCCACCCTTTGATGCGGCCTTTGTAACGACCCACCACGGTGTGGATGTGGTCGCGCATCCGTTCGATCAACACCTCGCGGGTCACTTGGTTGCCCTCGTCGTCGCGGGTAAACCAGCGCGGAAGTTGCGAGTGCCAAACCAGCGTGTGGCCGGTGATGAACATATCGTGCGCTTCGCCAAATTCAACGAATTTGTCGGCCATCGTAAAGTCGTACTGACCCGGTTCGCGAACCAGCTCGCCCGATTTCATGATGTTTTCGGCCACAACAGCGCTAAACTGTTCGGCGATGATTTTGTTGCCAACGGTGTCGTAGCCCATGATTTGGGGAACGTTCATGGCCGTCCCGATCACGAATTTGCCCTCCAGAGCCTGCCGCATGGTAGGTTGTTGTTTGGGGGTACAAGCGGCGGCCAGCATCAGACCGGCGGCCAACATCAGTAAGGAAATTTTTTTCATTGGATTTTGTTTTTTAAAGTTGTTTGGTATGATTCGTTGTTTATTAGTTCACTATTCGGCGTTCATGTGGCGTTCCTCTATCTCGATATTAATTTTGTCGATCACGTGGTCTTCCAAGTCGTATTTGGAGATGATAAACATGGCCACAACCAGCAAAATGGCCGGAATCACAGCAACCAACCACAAAATACCCTGCTCGGCCAGCGGCGATTGGGTTACCGCGTTTGTTTCGTCGTAACCGACAAAGGCCAACACCAACCCGGGGACAACACCTCCGAGAGCCATCCCGGCCTTGTAGAAGATACCGGTCAGCGCGTTGACAATCCCCGAGATGCGGCGGCCGGTCGTGTGCTCGCCGTAGGAGATCACTTCAGGGATCAGTGCCCACATATAGCCGGTGGCAACGATAATCCCGGTCGATTTAACAAACTGAGCGACAAATACCAGCCAAATTTGCGACTGAAGGGCCGGAATCACCGAAATGGCGTACAACATGGCCATACCGATGATGGCGACAGTCAGAAAGACATAGAACATCGGTTTTTTACCGATCTTCCGCTTGATGGCCGGTACCATGGGCATAAAGATAAAGGCCGGGATCGAGCCGAGGGCCATGAAGTAAGGCATCATGTCGGGCGCACTCACGTTGTAGATCATATAATAAGAGCCAGCCGAGTTGCCGATCGCCATCATGGCAAATGCCGTGATGAAGAAGAGGGCCACCACCCGCAGGGGCTTGTTGCGCAGAAATTCAGTCCACAGGTCGGAAACTTTGACGTTGGCGGCCTCTTTTTTGGCCATCACAACCCGCTCTTTGGTCTGGGTGTAGCAGAAAATCAAGAGTGCTAAGCCGACCACAGCATAGATGGTCATGGTGATGAACCACGCCGGGCCGGAGGCCTGGGAATTCATCTCCCCGTCCGGTGAGAGCAACATGACGATACTCGGTACCCCGTAAGAGACGGCCAGCCCGCCGAGGTTGGCGAAGAACATACGGGTCGAGGTGAGCTTGGTGATCTCATCGGTGTCGCGCGTCAACGAAGCGTTCAACGCCCCATAAGGCACATTGACCAAGGTGTAACACATCGACAGACCTACATAAGTGATATAGGCGTAGAGCAGAGAGCCTGAAAATCCGTTCCAAAAGCAGAGAATCGCAAAACCGGTCAGCGGAATACCGCCCAAGATCAAGTAACTGCGGTATTTGCCCAACCTCGGGTTGCGCTTGTCGACCAACGCCCCCACAATGGGGTCCCAAATCACGTCGACAAGCCGCACGATCAGGAACATCACGGCCGCCGCCGCCGCCGGAATGCCGAAGACGTTGGTGTAGAAAATGAGCAAATACATACTGACCGTCTGGTAGATCAGGTTTTGAGCCAGGTCACCCGAGGCGAATCCCGTCCGTTGCACGCCGGAGAGTTTGTAGAAACCCTTCGATTCGTTCCGGGTTTGCATTGTTGAAGTTGATTCCATTGTTTAGTTTATGTTTCGGTTAGAGTTTTTTTATGTTTGGGATGTTAAAAGTTTCATCGTCATTTGTTAAGCTGGAATAAATCTTTAATGCCACCCAGCGAGCCGAGCACGCCGGTCGCCTCGTAAGGCATATAGACGGTCTTGGTTTGGTCGCCATCGACCATCTCTTTCAGCGTTTCGATGTACCGCACGGCCAAGAGGTAATTAGCAGGGTTCGACCCGGTGCCGGCAACCGCCTCCATGATGTTGCGGATGGCCTGTGCCTCGCCCTCGGCGCGGCGAATTTGCGCTTGAGCGTCACCCTCGGCGCGCAAGATGTTGGCTTGTTTGTCGCCCTCGGCCTTGTTTACTTCGGCTTCGCGTTTCCCCTCGGCCTCCAAAATTTGAGAGGCTTTGCGCCCTTCGGCCTCCAAGATGGTCGCCCGTTTGTCGCGCTCGGCGCGCATCTGTTTTTCCATCGCGTCGCGGATGTCGCGCGGCGGGTTAATGTCCTGCAACTCAACGCGATTGACCTTAACACCCCATTTGTTGGAGGCATCGTCCAAGACGTGGCGCAGTTTCGAGTTGATCGTGTCGCGCGAGGTGAGAGTTTGATCCAAATCCATCTCGCCGATCACGTTGCGCAGGGTCGTTTGGGTCAGCTTTTCGATCGCTTCGGGCAAGTTGGCGATCTCATAGGTCGCCTTGACCGGATCGGTCACCTGATAGTAAAGAATGGCGTTGATCTCGGTGACCACGTTGTCACGGGTAATCACATTTTGTTTCGGGAAATCGAAGACGGCCTCGCGCAAGTCGATCCGGTTGACTAACCGGTTGACGGCCATCATGCGCCCTTCGTAATCGACCCGGCTGAAACGCCAATAGATCATGCGGGGCTTGTCGACAATGGGGATGATGATGTTGATCCCCGAGGTCAACGTTTTGTTGTACTTGCCCAACCGCTCGACGATGACCGTTTGGGATTGTTGCACGATTTTGATGCCCGACATCACCAAGATGATGACAAACAGAGCTAAAACACCGGAAATGATCAACATACTCTTCTCTATTTAGGTTAATCTATTTTTCGCACAAACACAGTCGCACTCTCGACCTGTACAATCTCTACCCGCTCACCGAAAGCGATGGGCTGATTGTCTACCGAAACCGCCTTCCAGTCGTCGCCGTCGATAGCCACACGCCCGCGCCCCATCTCCGGGTCGATCGCCTCGCTCACCTTCCCGACCCGGCCAAGCAGGGCATCAATGCCCGTGGGCACGGTTCGATCGCCCCGCAAAAAGTACTTCAGCATCACCGGGCGCACAAAGATAAAGGCCACCGCCGACCCCGCCGCAAAGAGCAGGAATTGCCCGCTCAGCCCCGCCCCGAACCCGGCCACAACAGCCGCGCACAACGCCCCGAACGCCAGACAGAGCGAGAAAAAACTCATCGAAAACATCTCGATAATGGCCAGCACAATAGCCGTGATGACCCAAATCATCCAAGGTTCCATATTGCGGAGAGGTTAGTATATTCCAATGGTTCGCGATCCTTTGGAATATACAAATATATTGAAATAAACCGAATTTCTACCTATTCGCCCTTTTTTTCTCCATTTATTTCGTAATTAGTGCAGGGATTTTTGTACCTTTGCGACAGGTAATCGCTAAAACTATCCATCTCGTGAAAAAAATTAAAAGTGCCTTAATCTCTGTCTATTACAAAGACGGTCTGGATCAAATTGTAAAACTGCTCGCCGA